>NZ_RZQE01000710.1:0-2255 GCF_004022955.1 Mesorhizobium sp. M7A.F.Ca.US.002.01.1.1
GCTTCTACACCTATGAGGCCAAATATCTCGATGCCGACGGCGCGCTGGTCAAGGTGCCCGCCGATGTCCCGGCCGATGTGGCCGAAAAGGCCAGGGATATGGCGCGGCAGGCGTTCCAGGCGCTTGGCTGCGAAGCCATGGCGCGCGTCGATTTCTTCCTGCGCACCGACGGCAGCCTGCTTGTCAACGAGGTCAACACCATTCCCGGCTTCACCGACATCTCGATGTATGCCAAGGCGCTTGCCGCCTCAGGCATCGGCTACAGCCAGACCATCGACGTGCTGATCGAGCACGCGCTGGCCAGGCATGCGGCGCGCTGATCCGATCGGGCGAGCCTGACTTCCATTTAGCCCTTGGGGAGCGGCCGGTGCGGGCCGGATCATTGCCTGTGAGCGAGGCGTATTTCATCGTTGGCTAAAGTTGCACGTCCGCTCTATATGCCCGACCATGGCATTTGGCAGGGAGGCATCACGTGGCCAATCGTCGAAACGGCACGGCGTCTCCGGCTGATGGGCTGGGGGACACCCTTTCAGCGGCCGCGCCCCATCCGCGAACCTCTTTGCCCAATGTGGCGGCCATCGTCACGACAGTGGCGGCACTGTATTTCGGGCGCGAGGTTTTCCTGCCGATCGCCATCGCGCTGCTGCTGACCTTCGCACTGGCGCCGCTTGTCGCAGCGCTAAAAAAGCTCGGCATTCCCCGGATTGCCGCCGTCATCGCCAGCGTGCTCGGCGCCTTCGCGGCGCTTGGCCTGTTCTCCTTCATCGTCGCCACGCAGGTCAGCGAACTGGCGCAGAACATCCCGGTCTACCAGACCAACATCCTGACCAAGATCCGCTCGCTCAAGGAAACCGGGGTCGGCGGCGGGATCCTTGCCAGACTGAGCAAGGTGGTCGAGCGGGTCGGCCAGGAGATCGACAGGCAAGACCCCTCGCTGCCGGTCGCCACCCCGGAAAAGCCGCCGCGCGAGCCGGTGCCCGTCGAGATCGTCGCGCACGAAAGGCCGCTTCAGGTCCTGCAGAATGTCGTCGGGCCGCTGATCAGCCCGCTTGGGTCGGCCGGGCTGATCATTGTCGTCGTCATCTTCATGCTGCTCGAGCGGGAGGATCTGCGCGACCGCTTCATCCGGCTTGTCGGCTACGGCGACCTCCACCGCACCACCGAGGCGCTTCAGGATGCCGCCAAGCGGGTGGGCCGCTATCTCCTGATGCAATTGGTCGTCAACATCGTCTACGCCATACCGATCGCGATCGGGCTCTGGGCCCTCGGTATTCCCAATGCGCTGCTGTGGGGGCTGCTGGCCCTGGCGCTGCGTTTCGTTCCCTATATCGGCCCGATCATAGGCATGCTTTTGCCGCTGTTCCTGGCGCTGGCCGTGGCACCGGGCTGGTCGCTCGTGCTGTGGACAGCCGCCTTGTTCGTGGTGATGGAACTGATCACCGGCAATGTCATCGAACCCTGGCTCTACGGTTCGCGAACGGGACTGTCGCCGCTGGCGATCATCGTCGCGGCGATTTTCTGGACGTGGCTCTGGGGGCCGCTCGGGCTGATCCTGTCGACGCCGCTCACTGTCTGCCTGGTGGTGCTGGGCAGGCACGTGCCGCAGTTTGAATTCCTGGACGTGCTGTTCGGCAACGAGCCCGTGCTCGAACCCCATGCGCGCCTGTACCAGCGGCTGCTGGCCGGCGATCCGGAAGAAGCCACCGATCATGCCGAGGAGATGCTGGAGGAGAAATATCTGGTCGAATTCTATGACAAGGTTGCCATTCCGGCGCTTCTGCTGGGCGAACAGGACCGTGTGCGCGGCGTCATGGGCGATTTGCAAAGGCGGCAGGTGGCGGCCAGTGCCCTGATGCTGGTCGCCAATCTCGACGACAGCGCGCAGGAGGAGGCAGGCGAGGAGGAGGGGCCGCCCGTGGCCGCAGAGGCGAGCGACGATGACGATCCCGGCGGGGAGGACGAGACCGAACTGCCCGATGGCACGGATATGTCCGTGCTTTGCGCCGGGGGGCGTGGCGAGCTCGACGACGCCGCTGCCGCGATGCTGGCGCAGGTGCTGGAGGTCCAGGGCGCGACGGTGTCGAAAGCCAGCTTTGCCGATATGGAACCCGCCGGCATTCGCCGCCTTGAGCTCGAAACCGTCGACACCGTCGTGGTCGGATTCCTGAACCGGGATTCCACCAAGCACGCCCGCTTTCTGGTCCGCCGGCTGAAGCGTGCGACGGCCGCACTTCGGGTGGTAATCGTGTTCTGGT
>NZ_RZQE01000711.1:0-2247 GCF_004022955.1 Mesorhizobium sp. M7A.F.Ca.US.002.01.1.1
GTTCATTTCGTTCTAGTCAGTCAGGCCGTAGAGGCGCGTGCGAAACGCCACCTTGTCCTTCAAATATGTGGTTTTGAGAACGTCCACAACATGCGATCGCCAGGCGTCGCTGAAGCCGCCATAGTCCTTGTAGAAGCCGTCCTTGTTGAAGATGTAGCGCGAGACGAAGTCCGACGGCACGAAATCCGAGATCAGCCGGTTGGTCAGCCAGGC
Source organism: Mesorhizobium sp. M7A.F.Ca.US.002.01.1.1 (assembly GCF_004022955.1). Taxonomy (NCBI): domain Bacteria; kingdom Pseudomonadati; phylum Pseudomonadota; class Alphaproteobacteria; order Hyphomicrobiales; family Phyllobacteriaceae; genus Mesorhizobium; species Mesorhizobium sp. M7A.F.Ca.US.002.01.1.1. Next base: position 214 of record NZ_RZQE01000711.1, read on the forward strand.
GTCAGGATGGTCAGGCTTGGCGCGGATCACCAGGAAGCGCTGCTGCGGGAAGACATCCTCGATCTTCAGGTGGCCGAGCTGGGCGATCTCGCGCTTGGCGGCGTTGAGGAAAGGGAAATTGCCGTCGCTGGTGATCAGGTCGGCATGGCTCTGGATCCAGGTCTGCAGCCAGACCTTGTCGACATTGGTCAAGTTGCGGTTCGGCTCGGCATCGCGGATCAGCGCGCGCACCACCATCTCGGCGCGGTGCTCGAGATAGCCCGAGGCCTCGACCCAGGAGGCGCGCGGCAACTCGATGCGGCCGGTGGTGGCGAGGAACTTGAATACCTTGTCGGCGTCGTTAATGGAGAGATAGCTGACCTGCCACGGCCGCGAACGGCGGAAGCCTGGCGCCGCAGGATCGCTGATCACCGTCGTCACATCCGGGTCGACGAAGACGTAAAGGCCACCGAAATGGCTGGTCCAGTAGGCGTTGTGGCGGAAGATCACCTGGTCGGGCACCAGCGCGTTCTCGCGGATGTCGCCGCAGATCTTGGCGAGCTCGACCATGCGGTTCAGCATGGCGCTGTCGCGCCAGGCGTCGGGCTCCTGCTTCAACCGGTCGACGAGCTTGCCGAGCTCGGCGGCCTTGCCCAGCACATCCTCAGCCGACAGCACCTTGAACTCGACCTGGCTGATCGACAGCAGGTCCTCGATATCGTTGACCTTGGGAACGGAATCCTCGATCTCGCCGTAGATGACATCCTTGATCGTCAGCGCATCGATGGCGCGCTGGTTCTTGGACATGAACTCGAACATCAGCTGCGAGGTGTTGGAGAAGGCGGTGTGCACCACCGGCAGGTCGATCTGCGACGGCGTCAGGATGATGAAACGGCGGTTGACCTCGTTGGGATCGAGATAGTCGTAGTCGTCGCATTCCTCGGCCACTTCGGGCGAAAAGCCGGTGCGATCGATCTGGAAGGTCTTCAGCTTGGTCGGCTTCAAGCCGAATGCGGCGAGCGCCTTGTTGTAGCGCTGGATCAGATGCGGCTCGTCGACCGTCAGCAGCCGGCCATAGATCAGCTCATTGTCGCGCAGGAGATCGGGTTTTTTGGCGGGGCTCATCTTGCCTTCTCCCACAAGGGGTGAAGGGAAGGCCGGCGCAGCTCACGCATTCCATAGCCCCTTCTTCTTCATCTCCTCCATCTCGCGCGCAGCCCGTTCGCGCAGGCGGGCGTCGCGCAGCAGTTTTTCCACGGCGGAGTCGTCGGACTTGTCGGAATAACGGAACTCCGAGTCGGCGTAGCGGTTGATCTCCTGCATGACCATGTCCATCGAGAACGGCCCGCGCAGTTCCTCGATCATCGCTTTCTTCTCGTCGTAGCCCTTGTGCATGAAGACTTCCGGCTTCTCGAACCAATCGTCGGGAAGCTCGATGTCCATGGCGCGCATCTTGATGGCGTCGGTGACATTCTTGATGGCGCGACCGGTGAAGCGGGGCTCGGCATCCTTGATCAGGTGCAGATAGGTGCCGATATCGGCCATCGATTTCGGCGCGCCGTTCTCCTTCATGTAGCGCTCGTAGACCTTCATCAGCCCATCTTCCTGCGGCTTCTCGTGCTCCTCATAGGCTTCGGTCACGGCGCGCTGGATTTCCTGCGCGGCGTAGAGGTCGTGGTCGCCGAGCGGGATCTTGTGGTTTTTCCCCGCCAGCAGGACAAAAATATCGATGTAGTCGTCGCGGCTCTGCGGCCCGTCGACCAGCCAGCGGGCGCCGGCGCGCTGGCGCAGCGCGTCGTCGACATTTTCGGGGTAGTTGGAGAACATGCCGAATGAGCAGTTGCCGCGCACCACGGTGGCGGCGCCGGCGAAGGCGTCCATCAAGACGCCTGTTATTTCCTGCTGGCCGGCCGAGGCGCGGTCGTCGGAGCGGCGCGCCGCCACCTGGTCGATGTCGTCGATGGTGCCGAAGCCGATGACGCGCGGGTTCAAGACATTGTTGATGAACTGGCGGCAGTTCTGGCCCGACTTGCCCTGGTAGGACGAGATCTGGTC
>NZ_RZQE01000712.1:0-2244 GCF_004022955.1 Mesorhizobium sp. M7A.F.Ca.US.002.01.1.1
GGCGAGGCCGCTCGCATCCCATTGTCCGGTCTTGCGAAGCGAGGCGGCTATCGCCGTTGCGGCAACAATGGCCGCCACAAGCGGCAGCAGCCAGGAGGCGGCCAGGCCGCCGATCAAGGCGCCAACGAAGACGACCAGCAATGCTTCCGGCAGGAAACCCAGGCCCGTGGCCCCGGTCGGGCGCGACATGCGGGTCCATTCATAGAAGATCGCCGCCGATATCACGGCGCACAGCAGCCGGAACGGCAGACCGCCGATCCAGGTCAGACCGAGAGTGATGATGGCGAGCACGATCGCCGAAACGACACGCAGCTGGAGATTGCTCATCCCGCGGCCGGTCGCGAAGCGACGTCCTGGCCTCCAAGTCCACCGAACCGGCGTTCGCGGCCAGCAAACTCACGCAAGGCCTCGGCAAGGTGCTCGCGGCTGAAGTCGGGCCAGTAGCAAGGCAGGAAGACGAGCTCGCTATAGGCGGCCTGCCACAGGAGGAAATTCGACAGGCGAAGCTCGCCGCTGGTGCGAATGACCAGTTCCGGGTCGGGAATGCCTTGCGTATCAAGCGCAACGGCAAAGCTTTCGGCTGATATCGCCTCGGCGTCGAGTTCGCCACGCGCCACGGCCAAAGCGAGCTTTTGCGCCGTGCGAACGATCTCGTCGCGTCCGCCATAGTTGAAGGCGATCACCAGCGTCAGAGATTCATTTGCGGCCGTCAGCGTTTCGGCCTCGTCGAGCAGTCCCCTGATATCGGGCTGCAGCCCTGCCCGGTCGCCGATGATTCTAACCCGCACACCGCTCTGGTGCAGTTCGGCAAGGTCACGGCGGATGAACATTTTCAGAAGGCCCATCAGGTCGCTGACCTCGGATTTCGGCCGCGACCAGTTCTCCGACGAGAAAGCGTAGACGGTCAGGTAGGAGATGCCGAGCCCGGGTGCTGCGCGCACCGTCTTGCGCAGCGCCTCGACGCCGGCACGATGGCCCGCAAGACGAGGCAAGCCGCGCGCCTTGGCCCAGCGTCCGTTTCCGTCCATGATGATCGCGACATGCGCGGGCGTTGCCATGTTCTCGCTTTCGGGTCAGCCGGAGGCCAAGACCCTAAACCTGCATGATTTCAGCTTCCTTATCGGAAAGCAGGTGGTCGATGGTGCTGATCGTCTCGTCGGTAAGTTTCTGAACCTGGTCCGAGCGCTTGCGCTGATCGTCCTCGCTGATGTCGCCGTCCTTCTCCGCCTTCTTCAGGAAGTCCATGCCGTCGCGGCGCACATGGCGCGCGGCGACCCGGGCGTTCTCGGCGTAGGTGTGCGAGATCTTGACCAGTTCCTTGCGGCGCTGTTCGTTGAGTTCGGGAAGCGGAATCCTGAGGTTGGTGCCGTCCACGATCGGGTTGAAACCCAGATTGGATTCGCGGATCGCGCGGTCGACCGCGCCAACCATCGACTTGTCCCAGACCGACACCGAGATCATGCGCGGCTCCGGCACCGAGACGTTGGCGACCTGATTGATCGGCATGGTGGTGCCATAGGCCTGCACCTGGATCGCATCGAGCAGATTGCTGGAGGCGCGACCGGTCCGCAGCGAAGCCAGATCATGCTTGAACGCGGCGATGGCCCCATCCATGCGCCGCTTGAGATCGTCGTACTCACCACTCATCTTTATCTCCTCGACCCGTCTAATGCGGGCTCACTGCTTCGGGGCCGTCTTCGAATCGGACCTTCGAAAACCGGTTTCCCTTCGGGCCAGGCCGCCGATCAATCGTCCGCGACGACCGTGCAGCGGCCGCCGCCCCTCAGAATATCGCCGAAACCACCTTTTTCGTGGATCGAATAGACGATTATCGGAATGTTGTTTTCGCGCGCAAGTGCAATCGCTGCAGTATCCATGATGGAAAGGCCGCGATTTATGACTTCGCCATGGCTGATGCGCTCGAAACGCGTCGCATTCGGGTCCTTCTTCGGGTCCGCCGAGTAGACGCCGTCGACCTGAGTACCCTTGAACAGTGCGTCGGCGCCAATTTCAGCCGCGCGGAGGGCGGCGGCCGAATCAGTGGTGAAGAACGGATTGCCGGTGCCGCCGGCGAAGATCACCACCTTGCCCTGGTTCATGTAGGCAGTCGCCTGGCGCTGCGAAAAGCTCTCGCAAAGTTCGGGCATGGCGATCGCCGAAAGCACCACGGCGTCGACGCCGATCTTGTTCAACGACGTGCGCAGCGCCAGCGAGTTGATCACCGTGGCAAGCATGCCCATGTGG
>NZ_RZQE01000713.1:0-2236 GCF_004022955.1 Mesorhizobium sp. M7A.F.Ca.US.002.01.1.1
GGATATCGCCACCATGGCATCCGGCCGGATGTCGGGCTGGCCGCGCAGCAACGCCTTCAGCCGCGCCTGCCCGGCAGCGAGCGTCACCACGGTGTAGCCGCCAAGCGGCTCGACCTCGAACACTCGCGCCGGGCGGCCCGGGCCCCCATCCGCCCACGGTCTGACCTTGATGTCTTCCGGCCTCAGGCCGATCTCCACGGCGTCGGCGGGCGCTGTCTTGTCTTCGATGCGGATCGTGCCTTCAGCCGCTTCGACACCGCCCTCGCCGCGCGCCGATCTGAGGATGTTCATCATCGGCGAACCAAGCAGCCTTGCCACATAGGTGCTGGCCGGGCGGTCGTAAATCTCTGCCGGCGTACCGATCTGCCTGATCTTGCCGTCCTCCAGGATGGCGATGCGGTCGGCGACCGACATCGCTTCTTCCTGGTCGTGCGTGACGTAGATCAGCGTCTTGCCGAGTTCGCGCTGGATGCGCTTCAGCTCGACGCGCGTTTCTTCGCGCAGCCTGGCGTCGAGCGCCGAGATCGGATCGTCCATCAGATAGGCATTGGGATCGCGCACCAGAGCCCGGGCGATCGCCACGCGCTGCCGCTCCCCGCCCGAAAGCTGTCCCGGCGGCTTGTGCAGGATATGGCCGATATGCAGCTTCGCCGCGACGTCGGTGACCCGCCGCTTGATCTCGGCCTCGGCGACCCGGCGTTCGACCAGGGGAAAGCGGACATTTTCGAGCGCGCTCATATGCGGAAACAGCGCCAGGTTCTGGAACACCATAGCCACGTTGCGCTCGGCCGGCGACATCGCGTTGACCGGCCTGCCTCCGATCAGGATTTCGCCGGTGTCAGGTGTCTCCAACCCGAGCACCAGGCGCAGGATGGTCGACTTGCCCGACAGCGGCGGACCGAAGAAGCAGAAGAACTCATTGTCGTTGACGGTGAACGAGGCGTCGTCGACGGCGAGTGTATTGCCGTAGCGTTTGGTCACATTACGGAAGACGATATCGGCCATCTCAACCTGCCTTCATCGCAAGGCCGGTAGCGGCGTCGAAGACGCGCACCGACGACGTAGTGGGAGCGATGACAGCGGTGTCGCCGATAGCCAGCCCGACATCATTGTCGAACACCGTTTTCACAGCCGCCTCGCCCTGGCCGAGATGAACGATGGTGCGCGCACCGATCCGTTCGACAAAGGTCACCGGCATTGCGAGGCCCTGCCCATTCTGCACCAACGTCGCCTGTTCAGGCCGGAATCCGTAAAGCACCTCGCCGCGTGCACCACGCATGGCCGCTGCGAGTTCGCCCGGCAGCGGCGGCGTGACGCCCAACGGTCCGAGATCGACGACCAGTCCGCGGTCGCTCTCCGCCGGCCTGCCCTTGAGCAGATTCATGCCCGGCGCACCGATAAAGCGGGCGACGAAGACATTGGCTGGATCGTTGTAGACCTCGAGCGGCGTGCCGACCTGCTGCAAAACCCCATGATCCATGACCGCGATGCGGTCGGCCATGGTCATCGCCTCGAGCTGATCGTGGGTGACATACACCATGGTCTGGCGGAACTGCCGCTGCAGCTGCTTCAGTTCGGTGCGCATGACGGCCCGGAAAGCGGCGTCGACATTGGAGAGCGGCTCGTCGAGCAGGAAGATCGCCGGCTCCATGATCGCCGAGCGGCCGATCGCCACCCGTTGCAATATATTGACCGACAGCCTGTCGGCCTTGCGGTCGAGCAGCGGCGAAAGCTGCAGCATCTCGGCGACGGCGCCGACACGGCGATCGATCTCGGCTTTGGCAGCCCCTCGCATTTTTGGTCCATAGGCAAGGTTCTGGCGCACCGTCATATGCGTGAAGATGGCGTAGTTCTGGAACACGAAGCCGACGCCACGCCGGCCCATCGGCACGCCGGCCATGTCGCGCTCGCCAAACAGGATCTTGCCGCCGGTCGGTTCTTCCATGCCGGCGATCATGTTCATCGTCGTCGACTTGCCGCAGCCCGACGGGCCGAGCAGCGCCATGAACTCGCCATCTGATATTGCCAGGTCCATGGTCTTCAGCGCGGTGAAGTCGCCGAATTTCTTGACCAGGTTTTGCAGGTGGATGGCGCTCATGCCGGTACCACGCGTGCACGCGCCATGCGCTTCATGGCAAACACCGCGACGATCGACAGCACGACCAAAATGGCCAGCGCGATCGCCGCCACATAGCCCCAGATCAGGTCCTGCGTGGTGAGCTTGTAGATGTAGACC
>NZ_RZQE01000714.1:0-2232 GCF_004022955.1 Mesorhizobium sp. M7A.F.Ca.US.002.01.1.1
GTGTGAAGTCGTCAGCCTTCCTTTCCAGCTTCGAGTTGGCCAGAGCATGAGCTGTGAAAGTCGGGGACTGTCGCATCTCTAAATTGCTCAAGTGTCGCATCTCTATATAACTGCTACATCCAGAAGTCGCATAACATACATTATGGAACATGAAATTATGATTTGAAATCAATGTGTTGGCAAAATTTATCGGCTGTTAGCCACCCGCTCCATCATGCTTTCGCCGCACAAGAAAAGCAAAATGCGTTTCATCGTTGGGCCACCTGGGCCCCTTTTGTTGCGAATAGCTGCCTTGTGCCGCGAGGACCTTGGGAAGCTATTTCCTTTCGAAAAAACAGATTTTTCCTTTCGGGTAGAGGTTGGGATATGATTGCGCGACAGGAGTGCGATCTATGCAGAGTTTCACCGTCGAGCTGATACGCGACGGCAAAGCTGTGGAACGTGCCGAGGTTCAGGCCGAAAATGTTGTTGAAGCTGCGAAGACGTGGGGACCAGTAACCATCCCGTACGCCGAAGAGCCTGACATCGGCGAATGGATCAGGGTAACGCACCCTTGCGGCAGCACGACAAGTTGGTTCGAGCCGGATCGTTAAGCGCGGCCAATTTAGAGCTCACTGGCCAGGATGCGTCAGGGCTGTGGGTAAGAGCCGTGACGAACGTCACGGCGTCGGGATCATAGCAGAAGATGGACGGATGACCCGGTGCGAACCAGCGATGACAGCATGTAGTAGGCTAATCCATCTTCCTGATGTCGATCTCGCCCCTCCCCTCTCCCAGGCTGTCCGTCTCGCTTTCCCTACCCTTCTTCCGCCCGAGCAGGACGACCCTGCTGTTCGGCGCAGCAGGACTGGCCGGCACAGGCCCAACGGTACTACGCGCAGCGCCCAAGCGCAGCCTTTCGAAACTTGGTGGCACAGACCAGAAGCTTTTATGCAGATTGGAAGTCCAAATTTAAACAGTTCATCCTACGTTGGCCGATGGGCTTTTTGTCAAGGAAACGCAATTGAGCCGGTCGGGCAGAACGGATTTTGACTTTGATGGTGCAAGAAAGGCGGTTTTTTCGACCGCCAACTTGCCGGCGGCAATTGCGTTGGCCGTGCTTGTGATCTGCGCGGTCCTTGCGGACTTGCAGAACACGAAAGTGTCCGATCAACTCGCGCGCGCCGAAGTCCAGGCCAAGGTCAACATCATAAGGGCCAAGCTCGAAGGCAATGTAAACGGTAATCTCCAGCTTGTTCAGGGCCTCGTCTCGGCCATAGTTACAGAGCCGTACATGGGACAGCAGAGATTTGCGTCCCTGGCAAGCAACCTGTTCCGACAGAGATCGCAACTGCGCAACATCGCCGGTGCGCCCGATCTCGTCATCTCGCTGATGTACCCGATGGAAGGCAACCAGAAGGCGATCGGGCTCGATTACCGCAAGAGCGAGGCGCAACGGACGGCGGCGCTTCGCGCGCGAGACCTCGGCGTTCTTGTGTTGGCAGGCCCCGTCGACCTGGCCCAGGGAGGGCGAGGCTTTGTCGGGCGCATTCCCGTCTTTGTGCCGACGGCGGGCGGCGGCAGCCGATTCTGGGGCATCCTCTCCGCTGTCATCGATGTCGATCAGCTTTACGCGGCGAGCGGCTTGAATGACCCCGGGATTGATATTGATGTCGCCCTGACGGGGACCGACGCGCTTGGCGGTGGCGGCAAAAAATTCTTCGGGGGAGACAATGTCCTCGCCGGCAAGCCGGTGTCGGCCGATGTGCAACTGCCTTCGGGCTCCTGGCTGATTTCGGCTATACCGAAGGGAGGCTGGCCGGCCATTCCGAACAATGCGTGGATGTTGCGGGGGCTCATAGCCTTTGCCGGCGCGCTGGTGGTGCTGCCGATCCTGGTGGCCGGGCGACTGTTCGGCGAACGACAGAAAAACTATGCCGAGCTCAGACGTCTGTCTGGCCGCCTTGAGTTGGCCCTGGAAGCTTCTGGAATTGGCGTGTGGGAGCACGACCTGGCCACAAAAGAACTGCTATGGGACGACCGCGTCAACCAGATCTACGGCAAGCCAGCCGATGGCAAACCGCGCGGTTATGAAGACTGGGCGATGGCTATTCATCCCGAAGATTTCGACAGGGCGCGCCAGGAGTTCGACGCGGCCGCCGAGAGGGAGGGACCGTATTCTTCGCAATACCGAGTCCTGCTAGCGGACGGTACCACGCGCCACGTGCGCACGCGCGCAGCCTTCTTCCAGGA
>NZ_RZQE01000715.1:0-2225 GCF_004022955.1 Mesorhizobium sp. M7A.F.Ca.US.002.01.1.1
CATCGATTTCGATCCTGGTCTCGACGCTCAGGATTTCGATCAGAAAACCGTCTCGAAAACGCTGAAACTGTCTGAGAAGCAGGATGGCGACAACGCACAGGTCACGGCATCCTTCAGCCTGTTTCCGGAAGGCGATGATTCCAAACGTGAAATGCTCTGGTCGCTCAAGAAGATCGACGGCAAGTGGAAGATATCGGACATCGCTTCCAAAACCAGCGACTGGACGCTCAGCGCGCTGGAATGCATGGCCGGCCAGACGCCGGAGTGAAGCGATGGCCCACCGCCGGTTCGTGGCACTGTCGGGTGTGTGCCTGCTGGCGGCTCTGAGCGGCGCCGCCGCGCAAGGCTTGTTGGGTGCGCCGCCGGCAAACGCCCCGGCCGACACCCAGCCGAGCGACAGCGCTGCACCGCCCGCAAATGCGCCGGGCGGAGCGGCAGAACCGGCCACGCCGCCGGTTGGATGGTCGCCGGCCGAAGCCGCGCCCGCCGCACCGATCCAGCCGGGCTCGCCGACCGCCGTGGTGCGGCCGTTTTACGGTCAGGTCGGGCTGGAGATCGATCCGGCCGAGCGAAGCCATTTCATCGATCCGGCCAAAACCGTGCTCGACAAGAGCGACGCCTTGCGCAAATCCGGGCAGGGCGAGTGCCTCGACCCCAACATGGCGCTCGACAATGCCGATTACGACAAGGCCGAGATAGACAAGAGCCTGAAGACGCTCGAGGCGATCAACGGTGACCAGGCCAAGGTCATCGTCGCCTTCGTCATATCGGGCAACCCGCACCGGCTGGAATGGAAATTCAAGAAGGTCGATGGCGACTGGAAGATCACGGACCTGTTGTCGGTGACCGGCGAATGGGCACTCAGCCAATATCAGTGCGAATGATGGGCGAGCTCAACCCCGCCCGCGATAGGGCGCCACCCCGGTGTCGGGGAGCCAGGCGCCTTCCGGCGGAGCGCCGGTTTGCCAGAACACATCGATCGGAATGCCGCCGCGTGGATACCAATAGCCGCCTATGCGCAACCACAGCGGCTTGGTTGCCGCCACGATGCGGCGGCCGATCATGACGGTGCAGTCTTCATGGAAGGCGCCATGGTTGCGAAACGAGGTCATGAACAGCTTGAGCGACTTCGATTCCACCAGAGCCGCATCGGGTGCGTAGTCGATGACGATATGGGCGAAGTCCGGTTGGCCGGTGACCGGGCACAGCGAGGTGAATTCCGGGCAGGTGAAGCGCACGATCGCCGGCGGCCCGTCGCCGCGCGAAAACGGTACGGTCTCCAGGACCGCTGCTTCGGGGCTTTGTGGCGTCTCGACGTGCGCACCGAGCTGGGTGAGAGTTTTGGTGTCGATCATGGGCCCAATCCTTGTCGCATGCGCCCGGAGTGCGTGCGGGACGACATGCTTGAAAACGAATTTTGCCGCTCATTAGCACAATTTGAAACCGCAGGAAGACGATGACCTCCAACGATCCGCTTCTCCAGCCCTACCAGCTCAAACATCTGACGCTGAAGAACCGGGTCATGTCGACCAGCCATGAGCCGGCCTATTCCGAGGACGGCATGCCGAAAGAGCGCTACCGGCTCTACCATGCCGAGAAGGCTAGGGGAGGCATGGCGCTGACCATGACCGCCGGCTCGGCGATCGTCTCGCGCGACAGCCCGGCCGCTTTCGGCAATCTGCATGTCTATGACGACAGGATCGTGCCGTGGCTGGCCGAGCTCGCCGATGCCTGCCACGAGCACGACTGCAAGGTGATGATCCAGATCACCCATCTCGGCCGCCGTACCGGCTGGAACAAGGCCGACTGGCTGCCGGTACTCTCGGCCTCGCCGGTGCGTGAGCCGGCGCATCGCGCATTCCCGAAAACCATCGAGGACTGGGACATCGAGCGCATCGTCGCCGACTATGCTTCGGCCGCCCAGCGCTGTCAGGCCGCCGGCCTGGACGGCATCGAGTTCGAATCCTACGGCCATCTGATGGACGGCTTCTGGTCGCCGGCCACCAACCATCGCGACGACGAATTCGGCGGCTCGCTCGACAACCGCCTGCGCTTCACCAACATGGTGCTTGATGCCGTGCGTGCGTCGGTCGGCGAGAAATTCGTCGTCGGCATCCGCATGGTCGCTGACGAAGATTTCGAAAAAGGCCTGTCCAAACAGGAGGGCATCGAGATCGCCGGGCGGCTGGCCAATTCCGGCAAGGTCGATTTCCTCAACATCATCC
>NZ_RZQE01000716.1:0-2219 GCF_004022955.1 Mesorhizobium sp. M7A.F.Ca.US.002.01.1.1
GTCCAGTCATCAAAAAGTTCCTAAACAGTCAAACGAAACCAAGGATGTGTTGAGATTCAGGTCAGGCTGCGCCGAAAATGGCGGCTTCCGAGAACCGGAGCGGAGCATACTTGAAGTACGTGAGCACCGGAAGCGCAGGAAGCCGCCGTTTGCAGGCCAGCCTTACCTGAATATCAGCATATCCTAAAGGGATGCGTCGGTCAGCGACTTCTCCAGCCCCGACAGGTGAATGCCGCACTCGGTCTTGGCATGACCGGCCCAGCGGCCGCTGCGCGCGTCCTCGCCCGGCTGCACCGGCTGCGTGCACGGGAAGCAGCCGATCGACAGATAGCCATAAGCGACCAGCGGATTTTCGCGCAGCGCATGCGCGCGCATATAGTCGGCCTGGTCCGATGTCGTCCAATGCGCCAGCGGATTGATGCGGATGCGCGGCCCGACCGCCTCGAACACCGGCAGCGCTGCCCGCGTCGCGGCCTGAAAACGCTTGCGGCCAGTGAGCCAGGCACGAAATGGCGCGACACCGCGCGCCAGCGGCTCCACCTTGCGCACGTCGCAGCAGGCATCGGTATCGCTTTGGTGCAGATTGCCCGTCGGATCGATCCGTTCGAGTGCTGCTTCCTCGGGTTTGATCACCCTTATGTTGGTCAGCCCGAAATCGGCGGCAAGCGCATCGCGATAGCCGAGCGTCTCCTCGAAATGCTTGCCGGTGTCGAGGAAGATGACCGGCAGCGTCCGGTCGATCTTGGCGATCATGTGCAGCAGCACGGCCGAATCCGCGCCGAACGACGACACCGCCGCGATCTCGTCGAGGAACAGTTCGCGGGCCGAGCGTTCGATGATCTCGAGCGGCTTCAGATGACCATAGAGCGCATCGAGCCCCGCCGCTTTGGCGGCGATGCCGTCATCGACGTCTCCAATACGGTCAAGCGGCCTTGGCTTCGCCAGCATAGAGCGCCTCCTTGAACGGCGCGGGACCGACTCGGCGGTAGGCGTCGATGAATTTCTCTTGTGGGTCGAGCCGAAGGCCGAGATAGGTCTCGACGATCTGTTCGATGGCGTCGGTGATCTCTTCCGAAGAGAAGCCGCGGCCGATGATCTCGCCGACCGAGGTGTTCTCGTCGGCCGAGCCGCCCAGCGTCACCTGATAGAGTTCGGAGCCCTTCTTCTCGACGCCGAGGATGCCGATGTGGCCGACATGGTGATGACCGCAGGCGTTGATGCAGCCGGAGATCTTCAGCTTCAGTTCGCCGATCTCGCGCTGCCGCTCAAGCGAGGCGAAGCGGCGCGAGATTTCCTGCGCGATCGGGATCGAGCGCGCCGTGGCCAGCGCGCAGTAGTCGAGGCCCGGGCAAGCGATGATGTCCGATATCAGGTTGGAATTGGCCGTCGCCAGGCCGATGCCGACCAGCGCATCATAGACCGCCTTGAGGTCGGCGCGGGCCACATGCGGCAGGATCAGGTTCTGCTCATGGCTGACACGCAGCTCGTCAAAGCCATATGTCTCGGCGATGTCGGCGATTGCGTCCATCTGGCTGTCCGAGGCGTCGCCGGGCACCTCGCCGATGCCCTTCAGCGAGATCGTCACAGCCGCATAATCGGGATGGCGGTGCGTCACGACATTCTGGTCGAGCCACTCCGAGAACCCCTTGGAATCGAGCCGCGCCAGCTTGACCGCCTGGTCGCCTTCCGGCCGCTCAGCGAGTGCCGGTGGCGCGAAATAGGCCTCGATGGCGCGGATATCGGCTTCCGGCAGCTTCAGCTGGGCGTCTTTCAACTCTTGCCACTCGGCCTCGATTTGGCGGGTGATCTCCTCGACGCCGGTCTCATGGACGAGGATCTTGATGCGCGCCTTGTACTTGTTGTCGCGGCGGCCATAGAGGTTGTAAACGCGCAGGATCGCCGTGCAGTAGGACAAAAGGTCGGCTTCCGGCAGGAAGTCGCGAATCTTGCGGGCAACCATTGGCGTGCGGCCCTGGCCGCCGCCGATATAGACGGCGAAACCGAGTTCGCCGGCGGCGTTCTTCCTCAGGTGCAGGCCGATGTCGTGGGTCTGGATGGCGGCGCGGTCGCGCTCGGCCCCCGTCACCGCGATCTTGAACTTGCGCGGCAGGAACGAGAATTCCGGATGCACCGACGACCACTGGCGCAGGATTTCCGCGTAGGGACGCGGATCGGCGACCTCGTCGGCGGCAGCGCCGGCGAAGTGGTCGGCGGTGACG
>NZ_RZQE01000717.1:0-2196 GCF_004022955.1 Mesorhizobium sp. M7A.F.Ca.US.002.01.1.1
CCATCAAAAGCATCGTTTTCTTCATCGTCGTTCCTCTCCGATAGGAGCCGCCTCCGCCGCCGGGCGAATCTCTAACTCGCAACTCGACGATTCGATCCCTGAGATATTGCCCGGCAAAGGGTTCAGGCTTCGAGCCGAAAGCGGTGCTTCGATCCGGATCTAACGGCTGAACGGGATCAGCGCGCGGAGCCTGGGATCGCGCAGATACAGGCCACCCCACAGGATAATGCCGAGATAGACGCCGAACAGAATGTGCGAGAACAGCGGGTTGTCGACGCGGACATTGGTGGCGATGGCGCCGCCCATATAGGCGGTGAGCAGGATGGCGCCGAGCACCGAGGTGCGCGGCAGCGCATAGAGAGCGGTCGAGATCAGGCCGATGACACCAAGCATGCGGGCGACATTCGGATCGGCCGGCCAGCCAAGCGGCACCATCGTCTGGATGACGATATCGAGCGGCGGCAGCTTGATGGCGCCGTCGAAGATCATGAACAGCACGATGACGCCGCTGAGCGCGCGGCCGGTCCACAAAGCGCCCGGCGAGACGGGCGCGGTTTCGGAAATGCTCATGATGGTCCCTCCTGATGGCTCTATCCCCTTCTTGCTGGGGTCGAACCAAGGACGTGGCATGGAGCGGCGATCCGACAGCGGGGCGGATTCTTTTAATCCCGCTAAGCCCGCGCGCCTTTGCCTACGAAAAATAGAACTTTTCCGCCGGGATCATCTTCGGCGGCGTTTCGCCAAGCGCCTCGAACACCGAGATTTCGCAGACACGGCAGAGGCTGTCGAGAGCGAGGTCGTTGGCTTCGGTGCCGAACGGATCCTCGAGCTCTTCCGACAGCGCGTCGAGGCCGAAGAAAGTGTAGGCGATCAGCGCGGTGAACAGCGGCGTCGCCCAACCGGTGGTCGAGATCAGGCCGATCGGCAGCAGCAGGCAGACGATATAGGCCGTGCGATGCACCAGCAGCGTGTAGGCGAACGGCAAGGGCGTACCGGCGATCCGCTCGCAGCCGGCCTGGATGGCGGCAATCGACGCGAGCCTCTCATCGAGGATACGAAAGCCGACCGTGTCGACGTCGCCCGCCAGGCGCTGCGCATTGGCACGCCGACCCATGCGCCTGACCATCTCATCCGCCGGATTGGAAAAGGCTGCTGCCTTGTCCGCCTCGGCGTCGATGAAGGCACGGGCATCCTTCATGCTGTCGATCTTGCGCAGCTGCCCGCGCAGGAAATGACAGAAGGCGAGCGCTTCCATCAGCAAGGCGCGCTGTTCAGTCTGGTCCGGGATGAGGCTGGTGGTGGCGCGTGCCAGGTTGCGCATTTCGAAGACCAGCGCGCCCCACAGCTTGCGCGCCTCCCACCAACGGTCGTAGGCGGCGTTGTTGCGGAACGAGAGATAGATCGACAATGTCACGCCGACCAGGCCGAAAGGCGTGATGTTGAAGACGCTGAAATCAAGCTGGAACCGGCGCGCCGCGGCCAGGATGATCGCGGAATAAAGCGCGAAGCCCAATATTTGCGGCAGAATGCGTGGCACGACCGAACCGCGCATGATGAAGAACAGCTGCAGGAATGTGGGGCGCGGGCGAACGATCATCGAAGGCCTTTCACGGACCGGCACTGGCCCTCAGCTTCTCTATTGTGCGATGCGACAGCTCTGCAAGCCCAGCCGCCAGCGACATCGCCATGTCGTCCTTGCAGCGCCTGGACTATCGGCACGCGCCGGTCGCGGATATTGAAGAGCACGTGGGCTGCGGCCCGTTTTTTGCAGGCGAGGGAAGACAGATGGCCGGCGAAACCGATCTCAAGACACTGCTGGCGTCGATGACACCGGAGCTGCTCGCCGGCGCCTATGTTTTCGTCACGCTGGCACCCGGCGTCCCTCAGCCGGAAGGCGTTGAGCCGGTGATGGTGTTTCGCGAGCGCGAGGGTGTGACGCTGATCGTGACCGAGGAGGAGGCCAACGCCGCGGCACTGACCGCTTCGTTCCGTTGCCGGATGCTGACGCTGAACATCCATTCGTCGCTGGAAGCCGTCGGCTTCCTCGCCGCCATCACCACGCGCCTGGCCGCCGCCGGCATGGGCGTGAACCCGGTTTCGGCCTTTTATCACGACCATCTGTTCGTTCCCGCCGATAGGGCGGAGGAGGCACTGAAGCTGCTGATCGGGCTGGCCGAGGACAACCGAGTGTAGCGC
>NZ_RZQE01000718.1:0-2180 GCF_004022955.1 Mesorhizobium sp. M7A.F.Ca.US.002.01.1.1
GCTTGAGGGCGCGGAGCGCTTCGGCCACGCCGCCGCACCGCTGGCGCTGGCGGTGGCGCCGACGCGCGAACTCGCCTTGCAGGTGACGCGCGAACTGGAATGGCTCTACGAACTGACCGGCGCCACCGTGGCGTCCTGCGTCGGCGGCATGGACATGCGCTCGGAGCGGCGTGTGCTGGAGCGTGGCGCCCATATCGTCGTCGGCACGCCCGGCCGGCTGCGCGACCACATCACCCGGCGCTCGCTCGACATGTCGGCGCTGAAGGCGGTGGTGCTCGACGAGGCCGACGAGATGCTCGATCTCGGCTTTCGCGAAGACCTCGAATTCATCCTCGACGCCGCTCCGGCCGAACGCCGGACGCTGATGTTCTCGGCCACGGTGCCGCGCTCGATCGCCACGCTCGCCCAGGGCTATCAGCGCGATGCGGTGCGCATTTCGGCCGCCGGCGAGGAGAAGCAGCATCTCGACATCGAATATCGGGCGCTGAGCGTCGCCCAGCCCGACCGCGAGAACGCCATCATCAATGTGCTGCGCTATTACGAAGCCAAGAACGCGCTGGTGTTCTGCAACACGCGTGCCGCCGTCAATCATCTGACCGCGCGCTTCAACAACCGCAACTTCTCCGTCGTCGCCCTGTCGGGCGAGCTCAGCCAGAACGAGCGCAGCCATGCGCTGCAAGCGATGCGGGACGGCCGCGCAAAAGTCTGTATCGCCACCGATGTCGCGGCGCGCGGCATCGACCTGCCCAATCTTGAGCTGGTCATCCACGCCGATTTGCCGACCAACCCGGAAACGCTGCTGCACCGCAGCGGCCGCACCGGCCGCGCCGGGCGCAAGGGCGTCAGCGCGCTGATCGTGCCCAACAGCGCCCGCAAGCGCACCGAACGGCTGTTGCAGAACGCCGGCCTCAAGGCGACATGGGCGAGCCCGCCCTCGGCCGACGACGTGATGCGGCGCGACGACGAGCGCATCCTTGCCGATCCGGCTTTCGATGAGCCGGTGAAGGAGGACGAGCGCTCCTTCATCGACGCACTGCTCGCCAGGCATGGCGCCGAACAGGTGGCCGCTGCCTTCGTGCGCCAGTGCCGCGCCAGCCGCTCGGCCCCCGAGGACCTCATGGAGATCGCGCCCTTCACGCCGTCGCGTGAAAGACCGGCGGGCGAAGGTTTCGCGCGCCGCGACGAGGCGCCCAGCCGCCGCGACGATTTCGGCGACAGCGTCTGGTTCTCGCTGTCGATCGGGCGCCGGCAGAATGCCGAGCCGCGCTGGCTCATCCCGATGCTATGCCGCACCGGCAGCATCTCGAAGCGAGAGATCGGCGCCATCAAGATGCAGCCGGAAGAGACCTACGTGCAGATCGCGGCGGATTGGGCAGACCGCTTCCTGGCCGCGATCGGTCCCGACCGGAAGCTGCAAGGCAACATCCTGGTGAAGCGGCTCGACGGTACGCCCGATCTGTCGCGCGCCGGCTATCAGCCGCCAAGCCCCGACAAGAAGCCGCATCGCGGCAAGGCGCCGTTCGATCCCAACGCGCCGAAGCGCAAATTCGAAAAACGTGCACCGGCAGCAGCCGATCAGCGCCCGACTGCCCCGCATGATGCAAAGCCATGGGCGAAGAAGCCGGGCAAGCCGAAATTCGACACCTCTGGTGCACCCAAGCACAAGAAGGCGAAGAAGCGGCCTTCGTAAGACCGGGCAACGAGCCTCATCCGCCCGCATGACGCCGGCCGCATCCCGATGCGGTCTTGCCCATCGGTTCGGCCATGTGCCACACCTTGGCAGGGACGTGGCAAGTGGGGGTGGCAAATGCGCGGCAAAGTGCTTCACTATGACGAAGTCCAGGGTTTCGGCTTCATCACCGGAGCCGACGGCAACCGCTACACCTTCACCCGCGAAAACCTGCGCCGGGAAACCACTATGCGGAAGGAAGCGGGCGTGGAATTCCAGGCGGGCGGCGGCCAGGCGCGCGACGTCTTTTTGATCGCCGCCGAGACGGCTGCGCCGGCCGGCGACGCTGGTACGAGCGCCGCGCCGACTCAAGCCGGTAACGCACCATCCGCTTCTGCGCCACAGGCCCAGCATTTCGGCCGTTCCCCCGGGCCGGCCGAGCCCACCGATCTCTGGGGCTATTTCTGGCGTGGCGTGACGCAGAACTATTTCAATTTCGCCGGACGTGCCC
>NZ_RZQE01000719.1:0-2174 GCF_004022955.1 Mesorhizobium sp. M7A.F.Ca.US.002.01.1.1
CTACCCAGCCGTAGGCGGCCGAACCGGACCTGTGGTGTTCCACCGAATGAACCCGACTTCCTTCCCGGTGACTTGCCGCACGGTGTTCAACAGCACCTCGTGCAGGACGCGCGTCTGCCTGTAGTGGACGCAATGCGGCGATATGAACGGCTTGATGATGCTTAGGTGCAGCGCTTCCGCCGCTGCGAGAAAGCGCTCGATTTCAGCCTGCGATAATTGCTTTGACGGTTTTGACCTAGCCATTGCGACACCTTTTGAGGGTCGCCCCACCCGAGGACAATAATCCTACCGGAGCGTTTCGATGTAAAGGCCTCAACCTCAGGTCTTTAACTTTTTGCCCGACCTGAGGAACTGCATCCACAATCCAATGTTCGGGATGTGCTCGGTAAGGATAGCCCTTGAAACACCCGAGCAGAGGCCCGTCACTGGTTTCCCTCAAGTTCAGTGGCGGGCCTTTTCGTGAGCCGCCGGCAAGCGTCAAATCTTTCGTGGGGCTGGAACAAGCGTCTGCCATCGAAGTTGGAAACGTGCTTGGTCAAGTTGAAACCCCGTGGCGGCCAAGCATCTGGTACAAGTGCAAGGCCCGTCGCTGTATCTGTGTCCTCAGCGGCGGGCTTTTCCTATCCACCTAAGCCGCGCCATCGCCGAGCGTTAGATGCTGCTGATTGAGAAGTGTGGACAGCGCCGTAATGACCTGGGCCATCACGAATGGCTTGGAGATCATGATGCTGTCAGGGACGCCTTCCGCGCTCCATTGGGGAGCGCCGTCTCCGCTGATATAAACCACGGTGATTGCGGGGTTCATTCGCCTAAGATGCCGGGCTAGCTGCCAACCATTCTTGCCAGATCCAAGCCGTATGTCTGTAAGCAGACTGCTAAACGGCACTTCGTCGAACGCCTTTATGGCCGCTTCGGCTGTTGTCACCCCGACAACCCGGAAACCAGCCTCTTCCAATCCTGTTTCAAGGTCGAGCAGAATCATTGGCTCGTCTTCAACGACCAGAACCGCAACGTCGCTCATTGCGAAAGTTCCCCTTAAGGGCCAGCAACGGGGCAGATGCACATTAGTTGCATCTAATAGAAAGAATTTTCCTGCGGCGAAAGTGGCCGCGCGTGAAGGGGCAATGCGCGGCCACTGCGGGGCGGGGCACTAGCGCGTCAGCCGCTCGACCGTCTCAATGATGGCCTTAGCCAATGCCTCGCCCTCATGGATCGGCTCCGGGCCGTAGTAGCCCGTCACCCATTCCTCGCTCGGCAGCACGCCGGCAGGGCATACCTGCTCGATGGCCATTCGGACGAGCTTCAAGGCTGCACGCTGATCGACTGCCACAGGGGAGTTGGGTTCGGGCGTCATGCCTTAGCCTCGCGGATCGCCCGCAAAGTCGCATGGCGTAGCTTGTCCTCGCGCTTAAGGGTCTTCACTCGTCCGACAAGGCCAGGTTTGATCCATTCGGCGTCTGGCTTGTCGGCTCCCTTCGGTGGCGTACCTTTCCCCTCCTGGACCTTGGCATAGAGGCGTTCGCGCATGGCTTTGGTCAGGGCGATGTGAGCCGATCCGACATAGCGGCGTTCCGCATCGCGGGTTGCCATCAAAGCGAGTGGTGCCGATCCCGGTTTTAACTGCACGCCTGCCACTTCAAAGTCGACTTCCTCGTAGCATTTGGTTTTCAGCCACGCTTCGGTGTCGCCTGACCGATAAACGCTATCAGGCCGCTTCGACACCATGCCCTCCAGGCCCATGCGATCAACCGCGGCGTAGAAGTCGGCCCCGCCGCCATGCACATGGTGACTGTACTGGATCACGCCCTTGGCAGGCCCGACGATTTCGAGCAGCTTCTCCCGGCGTGCCAGCAACGGTTCGGGGCGCAGGTTGATTCCATCGAAGTGCAGTAGATCGAAGGCGACGAAGATGATCCGATCCGGCGCCCATCGCATCGCCGACCGCAGCGAATGGAAATCCGATACGCCTTTCTCGTTGAGGACGATTGCCTCGCCGTCAATGATTGCCGACTTGACGGGCAAGGCTTGCGCCGCCTCCACGATCTGATGGTACGTCGATGACCAGTCGTAGCCCCTTCGGGTGATCGCTCGGGCCGTGCCGTCCTCGATTATGATTTGCGTCCGGTAGCCGTCATATTTGATTTCGTGAATCCAGTTGTTCCCTGTCGGCGGCA
>NZ_RZQE01000071.1:0-18621 GCF_004022955.1 Mesorhizobium sp. M7A.F.Ca.US.002.01.1.1
GCCACAACCACGGCCAGGGGGTTGTTGAGCTCGTGCGACGCACCGGCCAGCAGCGAACCCATGGCCGCCATCTTCTCGTTCTGGTGCAGCTTCTCGCGTTGCCGGCCGATTTCCTCCTCGGCGCGCAATTTGTCGCGCAGGTCGCGGATGGAGCCGAAGATCAGGCGGCGGTCGGCAACCCGCATCTCGGTGGCCGTCAGCTCGATCGGGAACACTTCGCCGGCGGCATTCTGGGTCACCGTCTCGAGCCGCTGGCCGACCATCGGCGCGCCGCGGCCGGACATGTATTCGGCTCCTGAGGCATAGCCCTTGCGGTAGTAGATCGGCACGATCGTATCGAGCAGGTCCTTGCCGAGGATGTCGCTGCGCTGGAAGCCGAACATCTTCTCGGCGGCCGGATTGAATTCGATGATCGAGCCGGTCTCGTCGATGACGACAATGGCGTCGAGCGAGGCCTGCAGCATGGTGCGGCGAATGACCTCGCTGGCGTGGGCGTCGGAGGGCGAGCGCTCTATGGCGTCGCCGATGGCCAGCGCGATGATGTGCAGCGTCGCCTCTTCCTCGTCGGTCCATGCACGCTCGTTGATGCAGTCATTGACCGCCAGCGTGCCCCAGAGATGGCCGTGCGCGAAGACCGAGACCGAGAGGAACGATTTGATGTTCTGCTTTTCGAAATCGGTCCTCAGGAAGCCTTCGAGGTCGCGCGTATGACCGGCGAAGATCTTGCCTTGCCTCTCGTCCTCGGCAAGCCGCTCCAGCAGCGGGTCGGAATTGACGATCGATTGCATGATGACGGTCGGTGATGCCAGTTCGCCGCCGAAAAGAGGGTCGATCCAGTAGGCGGCGACGGATTGGGCGAAGCCCTGGCCGGGCAGTTCGCGCAAGCGAAACAGGATGCCGCGCTGGCAATCCATGGCCCGGCAGAGCGTTTCCAGTATGCCGTCCATCTCGCGCTGCCAGTCGCCGGCCTCGCGCAGCCGGCGAACGACGCGCACGGCCGCCATCGCCGCGCCCTGCCTGAACCCTTGCATATCGGTGCTTGCTGCTTCAGCGATCATCTTGTGCTGTCATTCCGGAGTCGCGCCAATTCGGCCGGCGAGCAACTACATCCTTCTGGCCCGGTGCTCAGTTGCCGTCGCCGGCCGGCAGCGAGAAGATATAGCCCTCGCCGCGCACCGTGCGCAGGAATTTCGGATTGGCGGGATCGGCCTCGATCTTTTTGCGCAGCCGCATGATGCGAATGTCGACCGCGCGTGACGATTCCGGATCTTCGGTGAAACCGATCGCCTCGGAGATAGCGGCGCGGCTCAGCAGCCGGTTGGCGCGGGTGAGGAAAATCTCCAGCACGTCGAACTCGCTCTTGGCCATGTCGATCACCACGCCATTGGCGCCGGTGACCAGCCTGCCGTCGAGATCGGCCTGGAAGGGGCCGAAGGCAACGGAACGGCGATCCGGCCCGGCCCTCTTGTCCTGCAGCTCTTTGGGCTGGGGAACCCGGCGCAACACGCTGCGCACCCTGGCCAGCACTTCGCGCAATTCGTAAGGCTTGACGATGTAGTCGTCGGCACCGAGTTCCAGCCCGACAATGCGGTCGAGCGCGGTGCCGGCCGCGGTCGCATAGATGATGCCGATCGGCAGTTTCGAACGCAGCCAGCGGCCAAGCGAGAGGCCGTCCTCGCCGGGCATGGCGATGTCGAGAATGGCAAGATGAAACGACTGCGTTTCAACGAGGCTGCGCGCGGCGGCCGCACTTTCAGCGGTGGCCACGTCATATCCGGCGGCGCCAAGGTATTCGGCGACAGCGTCCCTCAGGTCGGGCTCATCCTCGACGATGACAATTCTTGCCCGCACGATGCTTTCGCTCCCACTTTCAGTGGAAAGTAGATTGGGTATAAACATCATGTCCAGCACTCATATCGGGGTTGCCAGGGAACGGTTGGAAAACATGGCCGCACGATCCGTCATTGCGCTCGTTTCGGTAGCCGAAGTGGTCGCGACCGAACTCGCCGACCATCTTGAACGGCGCGGCCATGACGTGCATCAGGCACGCCAGCCCTGGGAAGCCGAATCTCTGCTGTCGGGAAAGGGCATCGACGTCGTCGTCGTCGGCGACAGCCTCAGCCAGGCGGAGGGGCGGGACCTGCTCAGACGTTATGGCGGCCAAGGAGGAGGCGGTGAGGGCGGACCGGATTTCATCCTGATCTGCCGCCCGGCCGATCTTGTCGACAAGGTGCTGGCGCTGGAGCTTGGTGCGGCCGACGTCGTCGAGAGCCCGCTCAATGTCCGTGAACTGGCCGCCCGTGTCGGCGGCCTGCTTTCGCGCCGCGGCAGGGGCACCCAGGAACTGATCGTGCTGGAGAACGCGACCGTCGATCTGAGATCGGCGATGGTCATGCATCGCTCCGGCACGGAGGAACAGCTTTCGCCCGGTCAGGTGGCGCTGCTCAGGCTGTTCCTGGCCAGTCCGCGCAAGGTTTTGACGCGCGACGACATCATCGCCGCGGCGCCTGCCGAAAACGCCGATGCCTTCGATCGCTCGATCGATTCGCGCATCGTGCGGCTGCGCCGCAAACTCGACACCGAAACCATCACCACCATACGCGGCGCCGGCTACCGGTTCGATCCGCCGCGGCAATTCGCGGACTGATTGCCGGGCACTGACGCAGTCTCTGGTTTCGGGCATCGGATTTTCCATCTCCGGCCCCGACGCTCTTGGCGCTCAGCGTACCAGCAGAAGCGATGGACCCACCGGCATGTCACTGCCCATGGTCAGCTCGCCAGCGTGGGCGCGGTCCCTGAGCAGCACGGTGGCAAGGCCGGCAAAGCCGAGCAGGCCCTGGGCGTAAAGCAGTGCGGAAAGCACCGAAGCGGCAAATTTCGTTTTCATCGTACCAATTCCCCAAAATGGTTTGTTGCGGGTCGCTTCAGGATACCCCCGAAGCGCCCGCGCCGCCCACGGAACCCCCCGTCTCGGCGCGGGCCTTCGGTCCTCTCGGCAGCAAGTTGCCGGAGGCGCCGCGCAAACCCGTCAGCCTAAGGCCGACCCGCCAGAGGGCCTTTAGCCGGGCGATGCGCAGGCTGGAAACAATCCAGACCGTGGCGAAAAACAGTGCGGCGTGCAGGGTCGAAATCTCGCCTGAAGTCATCGCGCCGAGGCTTGTCAGCGGGGTGCCGGCAACCATGCCGACGCCGCCGATGACCGCTGCCGCGATGCTGATCCTGAAAAGCCAGGACAGCACGTTCGATTTCGTTCCCATGTTCGTTACCGGCTGTTTTCGTTGCGTCAACTTTGCTTGCGGCCCGTATCCGGATCATGCCGCTTGAAACCTCGCTTTGTTGCAGTTTGGTTTCGAGATCTACGGCGGTCCTTTCGAATACTGCTGATTCGCACTTTCGTTTAGCGACGGATACCCATGTTCCTGACCTTGGTCTTGCTAGGGTCTCGCTGGCGGGCCACCGACGGCTCTAATTGGGTTGGCGTTTGTTAACCAGTGGAAACAGATTCGAAACACAAATGAGCATTTTGCGAAATCTCTCCGAAACATGACGTGGGGATAAGCAGCCATCGAATTGGAGCCGGCTGGACCGGCAGAGAGAGGGGATTTTCTTCATGCATACCGCCATTTCCGCCAAGCTCATCAACATCGCCGCCGCCGCGCTGACCGGTGCCGCACTGCTGTTCGGCTCGGGCGCCGCGCATGCCGCCAACAAGATCGTGGCGCGCGTTTCGCTTTCGCAGCAGATCATGGAAGTCTCGGTCGACGGCCGGCCGACTTTCGCCTGGAAAGTCTCCACCGGCGACCGGGCCCATGTGACGCCGACCGGCTCGTTCAAGCCGACCCGCATGCATGAAATGTGGTATTCGAAGAAATACGACAACGCCCCGATGCCGCACTCGGTCTTCTTCAGCGGCGGCTATGCGGTGCACGCGACCTATGCGATCAAGCGCCTCGGCCAGCCGGCTTCGCATGGCTGCGTGCGGCTGCACCCCGACAACGCTGCCGATTTCTACCAGCTCGTCGAAACCTTCGGGGCGACCAACACCAGCATCGTCATCGTCAAGTAGCAGGCTGGAAACGGTGGCGTGGCAGCATGCTGCCGCGCCTCAAAGCTCCCTCCGGAAACGCTGCGGTATTGCGTACAGTTCAAACCGGCGGTATCGAGCCCAGCCAAAAAGAAAAGAGGCCGGGAATTTCCCGGCCTCTTTTCTTTTGTTTCCATCGATTTGCCCCGCGCATTTCTGGGCGGGACTCCCTCGACCGTCCTAGCTCGGCAGTGCCGGCATCAGCTTGGGGTCCGGCTTCTCCGCCAGATGAGGCAGGTCCTTGCTGGCGATGAAGGTGTAGAACATGGGCACGACGAAGAGCGTGAACATGGTGCCGACCAGGATGCCGGTGAAGATGACCAGGCCCATCGAATAGCGGGCCGCGGCACCAGCGCCGCTGGACGTGATCAGCGGCACAACGCCGAGCGCCATCGCCGCCGTCGTCATCAGGATCGGCCGCAGGCGCACCTTGGCCGAGGCGATGATGGCATCGCGCCGCCGCATGCCATGCTTTTCACGCTGCTGGTTGGCGAACTCGACCAGCAGGATGCCGTGCTTGGTTATCAGACCGATCAGTGTGATCAGGCCGACCTGCGTGTAGATGTTGAGCGTGCCGAGGCCCAGATTGAGCGGCACGATCGCGCCGAAGATCGACAACGGCACCGCCATCATGATGATCAGCGGATCACGGAAGCTTTCAAACTGCGCCGCCAGCACCAGATAGATGACGACAACTGCGGCCGCGAAAGCGATCAGGATGGTGTTGCCCTGTTCCTTTTCCTGTCGCGATTGACCGGAATAATCGATGAAGAACGTGTCGGGCAGGCTCTCCTTGGCGATGTCCTCCAGCGCCTTCAGCCCGTCGCCGGTGGTGACGCCGGGCAGCGGAAGCGCCGAAATCGTCGACGAATTCAGCTGGTTGAACTGCTCGATTGCCGCCGGCGCCGCATTGGTCGAAATCTTGACCACCGCCGATAGCGGCACCATCTCGCCGGTCACGCTGCGCACGAAGTATTCGCCGAGCTTGTCGGGGTCGTCGCGAAACTCCTGCGGCACCTGCGGGATGATGTCGTAGCTGTTGGAATCGCGGTCGAACTGCGCCACTTCGGCGCCGCCGACCAGCAAGGTCAGCGTGCGGCCGATATCGGCGATCGGCAGGTTCAGCGCGGCGGCGCGGTCGCGGTCGATGGTCACCGTCACCTCCGGTGCGTCATAAGCCATCGAATTCTGCACG
Source organism: Mesorhizobium sp. M7A.F.Ca.US.002.01.1.1 (assembly GCF_004022955.1). Lineage (NCBI taxonomy): Bacteria > Pseudomonadati > Pseudomonadota > Alphaproteobacteria > Hyphomicrobiales > Phyllobacteriaceae > Mesorhizobium > Mesorhizobium sp. M7A.F.Ca.US.002.01.1.1. The sequence continues at coordinate 5,280 of NZ_RZQE01000071.1, forward strand.
ACGATGAAGCGGCCGGAGGCCTGCGCCTTGTTCTTGATCTGCTCGGCCACCTCGTACACTTCCGAGGAAGCGCCGGTCGATCGTACCACCATGGAAATGGGCAGGCCGCCGCCGGAGCCCGGCAGCGTCGGCGGTGCGAAGACGAAGGCCTCGACACCGGCCACTTTGGCGATACGGGCCGTAATGTCAGCCTGCAGTTCCTTCGAATTGCGCTTGCGTTCCGCCCAGTCCTTGAAGGCATAGCCGACGAAGGCGCTGTTTGTCGTGCCGCCGAAGGCGACGGCCGAGAACTGCGCCCGTGTTTCGGGAATATCCTTCACCAGGCCGAGGATCTGGTTGACGTATGTCTCGGTGTAATCGGACGTCGCATAACGCGGCGCCGTCACAATCGAGAGCAGAAAGCCCTGGTCCTCTTCCGGCGCAAGTTCGCTCGAGGTCTTGGTGAACATGAAGCCGGTGACGCCGACAAGCGCAAGCACGATGATCAACGTCAACGGGCGATAGTTCAGCGATCCGGTGACGGCGCGTTCATAGACATGCTCGACGCGCGCGAAGGTGCCGTCGACAATGCGCTGGAAACGGCCCGGCGTGCCGGACTTCAAGAGGCGTGCCGACATCATCGGGGTGATGGTGATGGCGATGACACCCGACAGCACCACCGAGCCGGCGAGCGTGACCGCGAATTCACGGAACAGCGCGCCGGTCAGGCCGCCGGTAAATGCCAGCGGTGCGAACACGGCGGCCAGCGTCATGGTCATGGCAACGATGGCTGATGCGATTTCGCGCATACCGCTGAACGCAGCCTGCATCGGCGACATGTGATCTTCTTCCATGTGACGGTGGATGTTCTCCACCACCACGATGGCGTCGTCGACGACCAGGCCGATCGCCAGCACCATGGCGAGCAGCGACAGAAGGTTGATCGAGTAGCCAACCGCGAACAAAAGGAAGCAGACGCCGATCAGCGACAACGGGATGGTGATGATCGGCATCATCACCGACCGGAAGGAGCCAAGGAACAGAAGGATGACGACGACGACGATGGCAACCGCCTCGCCGATGGTCTTGAACACCTCTTCAATCGAGGCGCTGATCTGCCCGGTCGCGTCGTAGACGACCTCGATCGTCATGCCTTTCGGCAGTGTCTCCTGAATCTGCGGCACCAGCTTGGTGAGCGCAGCCGCCGTGGTCAGCGGATTGGCCGCCGGCGTCGGGAAGATGGCGAGGAAGGTGCCTGGCTTACCGTTGAACGAGACCCTGGTGTCGGTGTTCTCGGCGGCGAGTTCGACGCGAGCCACGTCGCGCAACCGCACCACATTGCCGTCGGTCGAGCGCAGCGGCAGCTCGGCGAATGCCTCCGGCGTCTGCAATGTCGAGCGCACGGTGATCGAGGAGACGACATACTCGTTCTGGGTGTTGCCGGGCGCCGACAGGAAGTTGGAATTGTTGATCGCCGTCAGCAGTTCGGAGGCGGTCACGCCGCGCGCCGCAAGTTTGACCGGATCGATCCAGACGCGCATCGAGTATTCCTGGGCGCCGAAGATCTGCACGTCGGCGACGCCTTCGACCGTCGACATGCGCGGTCTGATGACGCGCTCGATATACTCCGTCAGCTGCTCCTTCGTCATGTTCGGATTCTGCATCGAGATGTACATCATCGCGAACTGCTGGCCGGTGCCCTTGACGATGACAGGGTCCTTCGACGCGTCCGGCAAAGTGCCGCGCACGCCCTGAACCTTGGACAGAACTTCGGTCAGCGCGACGTCGGGGTTCGAGCCGAGCTTCATCTGCACCGTCACGGTGCTGGAGGACGGGCGGCTGGACGAGGTGACGTAGTCGATGTTTTCGGTCGACGCGACGGCGCGGGCGATCGGGGCGGAAATGAAGCCCTGGATCAGATCGGCGCTGGCGCCTGGATAGGCCGTGGTGATCGTGATGGCCGTTTCATCGACCTTCGGATACTGCCGGATCGACAGATTGAAGATGCCCTGGAAACCCAGGAGCAGGATCATGCAAGCAAGGACCGTCGAAAGAACAGGCCGGCGAATGAAGAGATCTGAAAAGCTCATTGCTGGTCGGCCTGCTTGTTCGCCGATTTGGTCGGGTCGATGGTGTTGTCCACAACGACGGACATGCCGTTGAAGAGGCGGTTCTGACCGGCGGTGACGACCTCGTCGCCGGCCTTCAGCCCCTCGACGATCTCGACCATGCCTTGATTGCGGCGGCCGGGCTTGACGAACACCTGCGACAGCACGAGCGCGGGCTTGTCACCTTCCGCCGCCGGCTTGGCCCCATCGGCAGCCTTGTCAGTTGGCTTTGCCGCATCGGCGGCAGGCTTGGCTGCATCAGCCGCCGGCTTCATGGCATCGGCCGGCTTGGTGTCCGCAGGCTTGGCGTCAGCCGATTTGTCGGCTGCCGGCGCAGCGGGTTTTTCCTCCGGCTTGGCAGCTGGCGCTGTCTCGGCGGGCTTGGCTGGCTGCACCACGAAGATGTAGTCGCCATAGAGACTTGTCGTCAGCGCCGTCTGCGGCAGGGTCAGCACGTTCTGCTCTTCGGGCAGCTCGACACGCACCTGCACGAACTGGCCGGGGGTCAGCTTGCCATCGGGATTGGCGACTTCCGCCCGGATGTTCACCAGCCGGCTGGACGAGTCGATCTTCGGGTCTATGCCACGAATGGCGCCTGCGAATGGCCTGTCCTCGCCGCCAAAGCCCAATCGAATCGTCTGGCCGATCTTGAGCAAGGCGAGTTGCTGTTCGGGAACCGTGAAATCGACCCGCATCGTGTCGAGGTCCTGCAATGTCACCACGGCGGTGCCGGGCGCCAAATACTGGCCGACATCGATCTTCGGGATACCCACCGTGCCGCCGAAAGGCGCCGTCAGCTGCTTCTGGTCGAGCACGGCCTGCAGCTTGGTGACTTGGGATGCCGAGGCCGAGGCCGCCGCACGCGCCGTGTCCAGCGTCGAGTCGGAGCCAACGCCACGCCTGGTCAGTTCGATGGCGCGGGCAAGTGAGGTCTGGTCTAGCGCGGCTTGCGCCTTCTGTGCATCGAGGTCGGCGCGCTCGACGGCGTCATCGAGTTGCAGCAGAACCGCATTGTCCGCCACCTTCTGGTTGGCATGGAAAAGGATGTCCTTGACGATACCGGTAGTCTCGACCGTCAGGTCGACACCGCGCACCGCCTTGACCGTGCCGATCGCCTCGACGCCTGGCGTCCAGGCCGAAGGCTTGGCGATGGTCGTCGAAACGGTTGCCGCCGGCGGCTTCATCGATGCGAAGTACTGCTTGATGCCGTTGTCGCGCAGGAAGTTGAAGCCGACGATGCCGCCGACCACGACGACGAGCAGGGCCAGAACCAGAACAATGATAAAGATACGGAGTATGCGCTTGAACAAGGAAGTCCCCTCAGTCGAAATCCGGCGCGAAGCGCGGATATCGGGACACATACCGACTGCGGGTCCCGATTTCAAATAATGGCGGTCTTCCTGTACCGTCTGGACGGTCTTGTCAATTGGGCCTAAGCTTGCGATGGGAGGCACCATGAGAGCCCAAAGACCGAATTCGCGCGAGAAGATTCTCGCCGCGGCGGCTGATGTTGCCCGGGAATCCGGACCAGGCAGCCTGTCGCTGGATGCCGTCGCCAGCCGTGCCGGCGTGTCGAAGGGAGGGCTCCTCTACAATTTCCCGACCAAGGCCAAATTGATGCAAGGTTTGGTCGAAGGCTATCTGCGCGAGTTCGAGCACGCGCTGGAAGCCGCCCGCACAAATGACAAGGACGAAAATCCCCTGGCCGTCTACATCAGGCTGTCGGCCAATGATTGCGAGGAAAAGCAGCCGTCGGCGTCCTGGATCTTCTCGGCCATCGCCGAGGATCCCGATTTCATGATGCCGATAAAGACCTTCAAGCGGCAGCTTTTCGAGCGGCTGAAGGGCGAGACGCCGGATCTCAAATCGCTGTTGATCTGCTATCTCGCCATCGAGGGATTGCGCAGCATGAACCTCTTCGATTCGGATGTCCTGTCGAAAGACGAGCGCCAGTTGTTGGTATCGTCGCTGCTAGAGATTGCCAAATAGGCGCCGCCCACCCGCTTTTCGGCAGGCCTGTTCGTGAACGCGGCGTTCGCTGGCGTCACACAGGGTTCATCGTGCGGACATAGCGTCTTCCCAGTTCTTTGCTGCAATGCATCTGGAGTGGGACATGGTGGACATAGTTTCTAGCGAGGCGGGCATTCCGAGACCGGATCATCCGCTGGATCAATCGGGCAGCGCGAAGTGGTTCCTGCCGGCCTTCGGCGTGCTGGTGCTCGTCGGCATCGCCTATGTCGGCTACGCGCTCAGCCAGGATCTTGCGGTGGCCAAGACCGTGCCGTGGATCCTGCTTGGCATCGCCTTGCTGATCGCGCTCGGCTTCGAGTTCGTCAACGGCTTCCATGACACCGCCAATGCGGTGGCGACGGTTATCTACACGCGCTCGATGCCGGCCGAATTCGCCGTCATGTGGTCGGGCGCCTTCAATTTCCTGGGGGTTCTCACCTCCAGCGGCGCGGTCGCTTTCGGCATCCTGTCGCTGCTGCCGGTCGAGCTGATCCTGCAGGTCGGCTCGTCCTCGGGCTTCGCCATGGTGTTCGCGCTGCTTGTGGCGGCGATCCTGTGGAATCTCGGCACCTGGTTCCTCGGACTGCCGGCGTCGAGCTCGCACACGATGGTCGGTTCGATCATCGGCGTCGGCCTTGCCAACCAGTTCATGGCGCCCGCCGGCAGCGCCACCAGCGGCGTCGACTGGTCGCAGGCGACCAATGTCGGCGTCACCCTGCTGGTGTCGCCGATCATCGGCTTCTTCGCCGCGGCGATACTGCTCTATGTAATGAAGCTGCTGGTGCGCAATCCGGCGCTCTACGAGGCGCCGAAAGGCAACACGCCGCCGCCATGGTGGATCCGTGGCCTGCTCATCTTCACCTGCACCGGCGTCAGCTTTGCGCATGGCTCCAATGACGGACAGAAGGGCATGGGCCTGATCATGCTGATCCTGATCGGCGTCGTGCCGACGGCCTATGCGCTGAACCGCACCCCCGACATCAACTATCTCGAAGCCTACAAGTCTGCCTCGGTCAGCGTCGAAACGGCGCTGGGCAAATATGCCAAGCCCGGGGTCACCGTCACCGATGCCAAGGCCGCCGTCCAGGATGCCGTGCGCACCAGGACCTGGAACGACCAGACGACGGTTGCGCTGCAGACCTACATCCACAACACGACGGCTGGCCTGCAGCCCTATGCCTCGGTCGAGACGGTGCCGACCGATCTGGTCAGCAACGCCCGCAACGACATCTATTTGATCGGCGAAGCGCTCAAGCTGATCGACAAGAAGCAGCTGCTGCCGATGGAGGCGACCGATCTGAAAGCGGTCACCGACTATCACAAGGCCGTCGACAACGCGACGAAGTTCATCCCGATCTGGGTGAAGGTCGCCGTCGCGCTGGCGCTCGGCCTCGGCACCATGGTCGGCTGGAAACGCATCGTCGTCACGGTCGGCGAGAAGATCGGCAAGAGCCATCTGACCTACGGCCAGGGTGCGGCGGCCGAACTCGTGGCGATGGTGACCATCGGCATGGCCGATCGGCTGGGATTGCCGGTGTCGACGACCCATGTGCTGTCGTCGGGCGTTGCCGGAACGATGGCGGCGAACGGTTCGGGGCTGCAATGGGCGACGGTGCGCAATCTGCTGCTTGCCTGGGTGCTGACGCTGCCGTGCTCGATCACGCTGGCCTTCGTGCTGTTCATCATCTTCCGCCAGGTGTTCTGAGCCGAGCGTAAGCTTCCGAACAAAAGGCAGCGCCGGGTGACCGGCGCTGCCTTTTTTCTTTAAGTGAGCACTGCGTTCAAGGGGCGAAGACGTATTCGTTTCTGTTGACGTGGAACCTGCCTAGGAAATTGGCCGAAACGCCTTTCGCTTCGTCATCCTGAGGCGGAGCAGGGAGCGAAGCGACGCGGCGCAGACCATAGGATCCATGCCGCGACTCCTGAGCGTTGCCGCGGTGCTGAATTCTGCTCCGCTGCACTCCGTGGCAAAGGTCACGGCCTGGATCCCAGGGTCTCCGCGACGGAGCTTCGCTCCTGCTTCGCCCAGGGATGACGAAGTTTGGAGGCGTCGGCCAATCTCGAGCGTTGGCGATGGCCGTTCAAACGAATCCTGGCCAACAACGCTGAACCGTTGAGCATAACCGGCCTGGCTACGTCGGGTCTTCGCGATGCAGGTCATGGATGGCCACACCGTCGACATTGGTCGGCATCGTCAGCCACTCACGATGGCGCAAGGTGCGCTGCGTGTCCTCCAACCCTGTCTCCCAATGCTCGCGCATCGAGGTGCCTGAGAACTCATAGTCCTTGGCGTGACCCTCATAGCCCTTGTGCTGATAGATCAGGTGCACGATGTTGACGGTGCCGGCGTCCGAATAGTCCTCGATCAGCGCTTCCTCGGCCGGCGTCCGCAACTCCTTCGGCACCCGTTTCAGTGCATCGAGCAGGCGCATCTTGAGACCGTGGATGCGTTTGAAATTGTCGGTGTTTTGCCGTGTGCGGCTCGAATACATGATGTCCTTGTGGCGCGACAGCACGTCCGGCATGCTGCGCGGCAGGACGCCTCGCGCGCTGAACAGGTCGACCTGGAAAACCAGCGAGGAACGGTCCTCTTCCTGGTCGAGCAGATATTGCAGCGGCGTGTTGGAGACGATGCCCCCGTCCCAGTAATATTCGCCTTCGATGCGGATCGACGGGAACGCCGGCGGCAGCGCGCCGCTGGCCATGATGTGCTCCGGTTCGATGCGGACCTTGTCGGTGTCGAAATAGACGAAGTTGCCGGTCCGGACGTTGACCGCGCCGACGCTCAACCGCTTCTTGCCGTCGTTGAGGATGTCGAAGTCGATCAGGCTTTGCAGCGTCTCCTTCAGCTCGGCCGTGTCGTAGAAGCTGGTGGCGCCCTCGGCGCCGGGCTGCTCCATCCAGGGGTTAGGATTGCGCGGCTTGAAGAAGCCCGGCTGCCCCATGACCATGGTCATCCACGAACTGGTGCGATTGCGGATATCACGGTAGATGTCGCCTTCCGGCGTATAGGCCCAGATCTTGCGACCCGAAATCGTCTGCCAGAATTGCTCGAGGCGCTGCAGCCGGCGGCTCGACTCATTGCCGGCGATGATCGCCGCATTGATGGCGCCGATCGATACGCCGGAAAGCCAGCTCGGCTCGCAGCCGGCCTCTGCCAATGCCTGGTACACCCCAGCCTGGTAGGCGCCGAGCGCGCCGCCTCCCTGAAACACCAGCGCGACGCGGTCATACTGCGCCGAGATCTCCGCGATGGTGGCGGTGGCCTCCTTGTTGCGATTGCGTTCGAGCACGGCTTTGGTCTCCGACTTCTGTTTGGGCTCTGAAAGGCTTGTGCAGCTCAGGTGCGGTCGGCGAGATAATCGTGAACCACTTCGCCCAGCCCAAGCGTCAGATCGGCGGTGAAGTGGACGGCGGATACGATGTCGAGCACCGGCAGCCGCGCCACGTCGGCCATGACGTGCGGCCGCAAATCGAGTGCGGCGGGCGCTGTCCAGGCTTCCTTCAGCGTGATGTCGGTGAGGTGGTAGCGGACCAGTTCGCAGATGCGCGGCGTGCCGTCGACATGCGGGACGATCTTGATCAGGAAATTGGGCGCGGCCAGCGAAGCGAGGACAGAGCCGTGATCGGCTTTCTTGTGCTTGTAGCCCATCGTGCCGGTGGCGCACAGAACGCTGCCATAGTGCAGCGTGCCGACGATGACCTCGCCTTCATGCACGATCTTGGGATTGGCAAGCTTCTTGGGAAAGCCCCACAGTTCGCGGCCGCCGGCGATCGGCGCGTCGTCGTCGAGATACATCGAATGGACGTAGGCGCCGTGCTGGCCCTTGTAGCGCACCGGGATGACCTGGCCGGTCTCGGTGTAGTCGCCGAAACCGGTCGAGTCAGGCATGCGGATGAATTCGTATTTGACCAGCGGCTCGTCGATCTCCAGCGGCTCCGGCACGACAGCCTCTAGCGCCTCGCGCGTCGTGCGGTAGGTGATGATGACGTATTCGCGGTTGAAGAAACGGTACGGCCCGGGCGGAAAGGAGGGGTTGGTCAGCGGCATCGCATAGGCGCGCTTCACGACATCGGCGATCTGCAAGGCTGTAGCCCCATTTTGGTTCAGGAATGACTGCGCGAATGCGCTCCGGATTATGTTGCACGGCACCATGACAGTGCCGTGTCAGCCGCCTGACAGCCGCCCAAGAGGCCTGTCGACGGCCGTCTCAACCCTGTAATCGCACCGACATATGGCTATGGCACTGTCATGGTGCGGCGCACAAAGGCGGCCCCGTTCGTTCCCTCCCACCTCTTGCGAGATCATCATGGGTTTCCTGTCTTCGAAGAACGCCCTCGTCACCGGCTCGACCAGCGGCATCGGCCTGGCCATCGCCCGCGCCTTTGCCGCCGAAGGCGCCAATGTCACCATCAACGGCCTTGGCGATGCGGCTGCCATCGAGCAGGAGCGCGCCGGCATCGAGAAGGATTTCGGCGTCAAGTGCCGCTATTCCGGTGCCAACATGATGGATGGCGCGGCGGTCAGCGCCATGGTGCATGAGGCCGAGGCTGCCTTCGGCAGTCTCGATATCCTGGTCAACAATGCCGGCATCCAGCATGTCGCGCCGATCGAGGAGTTTCCCGATGACATGTGGGAAGCCATCATCCGCATCAATCTGCTCGCCGCGTTCTACGCCATCAAGGCGGCACTGCCGGGCATGAAGGCGCGCAAATGGGGCCGTATCATCAACACCGCCTCGGCGCATGCGCTGGTCGCCTCGCCGTTCAAGTCGGCCTATGTGTCGGCCAAGCACGGCATTGCGGGCCTCACCAAGACGGTAGCGCTCGAAGCAGCGCTCGACGGCGTCACCGTCAATGCGATCGCGCCGGGCTATGTCTGGACGCCGCTGGTCGAAAGGCAGATTCCCGACACGATGAAGGCGCGCGGCATGACCGAGGAACAGGTCAAGCACGATGTGCTGCTCGCCGCCCAGCCGACCAAGGAATTCGTCACCGTCGACGAGCTCGCCGCGCTGACGCTGTTCCTGTGTTCGGACGCGGCCAGGCAGGTCACCGGCACCACCTTGCCGATGGATGGCGGCTGGACGGCACAGTAGAGGGTAATCCAAGCGTTCCGTTTGCCTGCTGGTGCCGCTGGCAGAAAAGCACCCGGCTATGCCGTGATCTTAATCAATGCGGATGGCGTGGTCGTGCATTTCCATGATTTTGCGATCGACGCGGCGGGTTGCCCGCCTCCGGCAGGCTTCGCGGGACACTGAGCAGGACTTCCCGCGAGGGCCAAGATGCCGCCAGTCGCATGTGCCGGCCTATTGCACGGCAGCGCAACAGGCTGCGCCGTTGGCTGAGCTGAACGATCCCAACCGATGCCCATCCGCGCACTGACGGCGACTGCGCGGCATCGGGTTTCCCAGCCTCTTTCTCGTCCCGCCGGACTACGGTGAAAGTGTCCGAAAAAGCACGGGAATATGGACATTAGTCTTGACAGAAATACAGATGTTCAATACCCGTCAGGCAATCGAACAAGCCTGCATTATGGGAGGAACGAGCGGTATGGCTTCCAATGTTTCGTTGACGGGTCTTGCCCGCGATCTCGAGGAACGCGCAAAGTCGGGCAAGCCTATCCGCATCGGCCTGATCGGCTCGGGCGAGATGGGAACCGACATCGTCACTCGTGTCGCCCATATGTCGGGCATCGAGATCGGCGCCATTTCCGAACTGAACCTGCCGGCTGCCAGCAAGGCCGTCGATATCGCTTTCCAGGAAACCGGGCATGCGCGCGAAGTGTCGAATGCTTCGGCTATGACGTCGGCGATGGAAGCCGGCAAGGTGGCGGTCACCAACGACGCCGACCTTGTCATCAACAATGATCTGATCGACGTCGTCATCGATGCCACCGGGGTTCCCGCCGTTGGCGCCGAGATCGGGCTGCGCGCCATGGAGCATGGCAAGCATCTGGTGATGATGAATGTCGAGGCCGACGTCACCATCGGCGCCTATCTGAAAAGCGAGGCCGACCGGCTCGGCGTCACCTATTCACTGGGCGCCGGCGATGAGCCGTCCTCCTGCATGGAGCTGATCGAGTTCGTCTCGGCCATGGGTCACCCGATCGTTGCCGCCGGCAAGGGCAAGAACAATCCGCTCAACATCGACGCCATTCCCCCGGACTATGAGGAGGAAGCCAAGCGCCGGCACATGAATGTCCGCATGCTGGTCGAATTCGTCGACGGCTCCAAGACCATGGTCGAGATGGCGGCAATCGCCAATGCCACCGGCCTGGTTCCAGACAAGGCTGGCATGCATGGCCCGGCGGCGACGCTTGGCGAACTGTCCAAGGTGCTGGTGCCGCAGAAGGATGGCGGCGTTCTGTCGAAGGTCGGCGTCGTCGACTATTCGATCGGCAAGGGTGTCGCGCCCGGCGTCTTCGTCGTTGCCGACATGTCGCATCCGCGCATCTCCGAGCGCATGGAAGATCTGAAGATGGGCAAAGGCCCGTATTTCACTTTCCATCGTCCCTATCACCTGACCTCGCTCGAGGTGCCGCTGACCTGCGCGCGCGTCGTGCTCTACGGCAAGGCCGACATGGTGCCGCTGGCCAAGCCGGTGGCCGAAGTCGCCGCCGTGGCCAAGAAGGACATGAAGCCCGGCGAGAAGCTCGATGCGATCGGCGAATATTGCTACCGCGCCTGGATCATGACGACGCCTGAGGCGCGCGCCGCCAAGGCCGTTCCCTGCGGCCTGCTGCAGGGCGGCTCGGTCACCGCGCCGATCAAGAAGGGCGAACTCATAACCTATGCGAATGCAGCGCCCGCGGCGGGCTCCAAGATCGCCGAACTGCGCGCTCGCCAGGACAAGCTCGTCTATGGGACCGTGGGAGCGTGATCATGGCCACAGCCAGCAAAGCCGTCACTGACAGTCGCGCCAATCTGCCCTTCGTCTACCGCCAGTACAGCGCCGAGCAGCTCAAGCAGGTGCTCCACAAGATGTACCTGATCCGCCGCTTCGAAGAGGGCGCGGAGGAGTGCTACACGCGCGGCCTCATCCATGGCACCATGCATTTGTCGATCGGCCAGGAAGCCAGCGCCATGGGCATCTGCATGCCGCTTGCCGAGGATGACCAGATCACCTCGACGCATCGCGGTCACGGCCACTGCATTGCCAAGGGCGCCGAGGTCAAGCGCATGTTCGCCGAGTTCTTCGGCAAGACCACAGGCTATTGCAAGGGCCGTGGCGGCTCGATGCACATCGCCGATGTCGGCAAGGGCAATCTCGGCGCCAATGGCATCGTCGGTGGCGGTATTCCGATCGCCGTCGGGGCGGCATTGTCCTCCAAGATGATGAAGACCGGCAAGGTCGTGGTCTCCTTCTTCGGCGATGGCGCCAACAATGAAGGCGCTTTCCACGAGGCGCTCAACATGGCGGCGGTCTGGAAGCTGCCTGTCATTTTCGTCTGCGAGAACAATGGCTACGGCATGTCGACATCGACAGCCCGCTCGACCGCGGTCAAGAACATCGCCGAGCGCGCCGCCGCCTATTCGATGCCGGGCGTCATCGTCAACGGCAACATCTTCTCCGAGGTCGCCGAGGCGTCTCATCAGGCTGTTGCCCGAGCCCGCGCCGGCGAGGGGCCGACGCTGATCGAGTCCAAGACCTACCGCCATCGCGGCCATTCCAAGAGCGACCGCAACCGCTATCGCACCAAGGAAGAGATCGAGGACTGGATGTCGAACCGCGATCCGATCACCCTGTTCGAAAGCGAGCTCAGGGAATTCGGCTTCATCGACGACAAGGGCATCGAGGCCATTCGCGATGCCGTGGCGCAAGAGATCGCCGAGGGCATCGAGTTCGCCAAGGCGAGCCCATCGCCCGATATCAGCGAGACCGGCAATTACGTGTATACGGAGCAGGCGTGATGGACGCGATGGTGCGTGAACTGAGCTACGCCCAGGCGATCCAGGAAGCCATGGCGATCGCCATGGACATGGACGAACGCGTTTTCCTGATGGGCGAGGATATCGGCGTCTATGGCGGCGCCTTCCAGGTCACCGGCGACCTGGTCGAACGTTACGGCGCTGACCGCGTCATCGACACGCCGATTTCGGAACTGGGCGGCGCGGGCGTCGCGGTGGGCGCTGCCCTCACCGGCATGCGGCCGATCTTCGAGTTCCAGTTTTCCGATTTCGCCACGCTTGCCATGGAGCAGATCGTCAACCAGGCGGCCAAGATGCGCTTCATGCTGGGCGGCGAGGTTTCGGTTCCCGTGGTGATGCGCTTTCCCGCCGGTTCCGGCACCGGTGCGGCGGCTCAGCACAGCCAGAGCCTCGAAGCCTGGCTCGGCCATGTGCCGGGTCTGAAAGTCATCCAGCCGGCGACCCCCTATGATGCCAAGGGCATGCTTTTGGCGGCGGTCGCCGATCCCGATCCGGTCATGATCTTCGAGCACAAGCTGCTCTACAAGCTGAAGGGCCCGGTGCCCGAAGGCTATTACACCGTGCCGATCGGCAAGGCCGATATCCGCCGCGAGGGCCGGGATCTCACCATCGTCGCCACCTCGATCATGGTGCAGAAGGCGCTCGACGCGGCAGCCGTGCTGGAGAGCGAAGGCATCGACGTCGAAGTCGTCGATCTTCGGACCATCCGGCCGATGGACAAGCAGACCGTCATCGACAGCGTCAAGAAGACGTCGCGGCTGCTATGCGTCTACGAAGCGGTCAAGACGCTGGGCATCGGCGCCGAGGTCAGCGCCATGATCGCCGAGAGCGAAGCGTTCGACTATCTCGACGCGCCGATCGTGCGGCTGGGCGGCGCCGAAACGCCGATCCCCTACAATCCGGAACTCGAGAAGGCGACGGTGCCGCAAATTCCGGACATTATCACCGCCGCGCGCGACCTCGTGAAAGGGGTTCGCTGAGATATGCCGACCGAAGTCATTCTTCCCAAGGTCGACATGGACATGGCGACTGGACAGATCTCGCGCTGGTTTGCCGAGGAGGGCGCGCACGTCAAGAAGGGCGATGTGCTGTTCGAGATCGAGACCGACAAGGCGGCGATGGAAATCGATGCGCCGGCCAGCGGCGTCCTGCGCGATATCACCGGCAAAGAGGGTGTCGATATTGCGGTCGGCGCTGCCGTGGCGTGGATCTATGCCGACGGTGAGGCCTATGGGGCTGATGCTGCTGCGGCCAAGCACGACAAGGCGCCAATCTCCCCACCCGTGGGGGAGATGTCGACGAAGTCGACAGAGG
>NZ_RZQE01000720.1:0-2166 GCF_004022955.1 Mesorhizobium sp. M7A.F.Ca.US.002.01.1.1
GTCGTACCAGGTTTCCGGCTTCCACAAATCCGAGCGCATGAAGGCTTTTGCGCAGTGCATGTAGGCCGCCTTGACGCTGACCACGACAACGCTTTGCGGCTCCCTGCCGTCGACGGCGAGCCGTTCGCGCAAATTTGCGTCGACGGTGATGCGGGCATCGCCGTTGACGCGCAGCGTCTCGTTCATGCCGGGGATGAGGAAGAGCAGCCCGACCGGGGGATTGACGAGGATGTTTTCCAGCGTGTCGAGCCGGTTGTTGCCGGGCCGGTCGGGAATGGCGATGGTGGTGTCGTCCAGAACGGTGGCAAAGCCCGGTTTGTCGCCCTTCGGCGTCACGTCGGCATTGCCGGCACCGTCGGACGAGCCAATCAGCACGAATGGGCTCTTGCCGATGAAGGAGCGGCAATGGCCGTCAAGTTTTTTCAGCTCCTTTCGGATAGAACCGTCGGTCGGTCGTGGCGTCTTGTAGATCGTCCTCAACTGGTCGCGCGTGGTGACGAATTCCATGGCCCTTTCCCCTTATTTGCAGGCTCTATTTCCCGGCCTTCTCTTCTTTGCCGGTCTTGTCGTCCAGCGAATGGCGCAGGATCAGCGGCATCTGGCTGAAGGTGAACAGAAGCGTGATCGGCATGATGCCCCAGACCTTGAAAGTAACCCAGGCGTCGGTGGAAAAATTGCGCCACACCACCTCATTGACGATGGCCAGGAACAGGAAGAACAGGCCCCAGCGGAAGGTCAGCTTGCGCCAGCCTTCAGCGTCGAGGCTGAAGGCTGAATCGAAGACATAGCCAAGCAGCGACTTGCCGAAATACAGGCCGCCGAGCAGCACCCCGCCGAACAGCGTGTTGACGATGGTCGGCTTCATCTTGATGAAGATGTCGTCCTGCAGATAGAGCGTCAGCGCGCCGAAAATGAAGACGACGACGCCCGACACCATCGGCATGATCGGCAAGGTGCGGGTGAGCAGCCACGAGGCGATCAGCGCGATTGCCGTGGCGGCCATGAACAGGCCGGTGGCGACGAAGATCGGCCCGCCGAACTCGGCCAGAACAGGGAATTTCTGCACCAGCCATCCGCTGCGCGCATTGGCGAAGAAGAACACCATCAACGGACCCAGCTCCAGCACCAGCTTGAGCAGCGGATTGACGCCTTCCTTCTTCTGCTTCTGCGGGTCCGACGGATCGCGTTCGAGAATGGGTGGGTTCATGGAATCTCTTTCTTGCGCATGATCTGATCCAAAAAGTCTGCACCTTTTTGGGACATGCTTGTTAAGCTACTCCAGCGATCGCCCTGGCGAATTCGCTTGCTGAGAAAGGTTCGAGGTCGTCGACCTGTTCGCCGACGCCGATGAAATAGACCGGCAATTTGTGCTTTGCCGCGATCGCCACCAGAATACCGCCGCGCGCCGTGCCGTCCAGCTTGGTCATCACCAGGCCGTTGACGCCGGCGACATTGCGGAAGATCTCGACCTGGTTGAGCGCGTTCTGGCCGGTGGTGGCGTCGACCGTCTGCAGCACGGTGTGCGGCGCTTCCGGATCGAGCTTGCCGAGCACGCGGACGATCTTTTCGAGCTCGGCCATCAGTTCGGTCTTGTTCTGCAGACGGCCGGCGGTGTCGATGATCAGCACGTCGGAGCCGGCCTCTTTCGCCCGCTCGAATGCATCATAGGCAAGGCCGGCGGCATCGGCGCCGAGCTTGGAGGCGATGACCGGCGATTTCGTCCGCTCGCCCCAGATCTTCAGCTGCTCGATGGCTGCCGCGCGGAACGTGTCGCCGGCGGCGAGCATGACCGACAGGCCGCCATCGGTCAGCTTGGCGGCGAGCTTGCCGATGGTGGTGGTCTTGCCGGTGCCGTTGACGCCAACCACCAGGATGACATGCGGCTTGTGCGAGAGGTCGAGCTCCAGCGGCATGGCGACATGGGTCAGCACTTTTTCCACCTCGGCCGCCATGATGGCGCGGACCTCGGTGTCGGAAACGTCCTTGCCGTAGCGGCTGGCGGCCAGCGCGTCGGTAACGCGCAAGGCGGTCTCCATGCCGAGATCGGCGCGGATCAGCACATCCTCCAGGTCCTGCAAAGTCTCTTCGTCCAGCTTGCGCTTGGTGAAGACGCCGGCAATGTTGCCGGTCAGTTCCTTGGACGAGCGGGCAAGCCCGTCCTTCATG
>NZ_RZQE01000721.1:0-2161 GCF_004022955.1 Mesorhizobium sp. M7A.F.Ca.US.002.01.1.1
GGATCCTGTCTATCCCGTGGGGCAAGAACTCCAAGGTCAAGCAGGATCTGGCTTTCGCGCAGAACGTGCTCGATACCGACCATTTCGGCCTCGACAAGGTCAAGGAGCGCATCGTCGAGTATCTCGCCGTGCAAAGCCGCCAGAAGAAGCTGAAGGGGCCGATCCTGTGCCTCGTCGGCCCTCCCGGTGTCGGCAAGACCTCGCTCGGCAAGTCGATCGCCAAGGCGACTGGACGCGAGTTCATCCGCATGGCGCTGGGCGGCGTGCGTGACGAGGCCGAGATCCGTGGCCACCGGCGCACCTATATCGGCTCGATGCCCGGCAAGGTCATCCAGTCGATGAAGAAGGCCAAGAAGTCCAACCCGCTCTTCCTGCTCGACGAGATCGACAAGATGGGCCAGGACTTCCGTGGCGATCCGTCATCGGCGTTGCTCGAGGTCCTCGATCCGGAACAGAATTCGACGTTCATGGACCACTACCTCGAGGTCGAATACGATCTGTCGAGCGTCATGTTCGTGACGACGGCGAACACGCTGAACATCCCGGCGCCCTTGATGGACCGCATGGAGATCATCCGTATCGCCGGCTACACCGAGGACGAGAAGATCGAGATCGCCAAGCGGCACCTGATGCCTAAGGTGATCCGCGATCACGCGCTGCAGCCGAAGGAGTTTTCCGTCGGTGAGGACGCGATCCGCGCCATCGTCCAGACCTACACCCGTGAAGCGGGCGTCAGAAGCCTCGAGCGCGAGCTGATGAAGCTCGGGCGCAAGGCGGTGACCGAGATCCTGAAGACGAAGAAGAAGACGGTGAACATCACGGCGGCGAACCTCGCCGATTACCTCGGTGTTGAACGCTTCCGCTTCGGTCAGGTCGAGGCTGACGATCAGGTCGGTGTCGTTACCGGACTCGCCTGGACGGAAGTCGGCGGCGAGCTGCTGACGGTCGAAGGCGTCATGATGCCCGGCAAGGGCCGCATGACGGTGACCGGCAATTTGCGCGACGTGATGAAGGAATCGATTTCGGCGGCGGCCTCCTATGTCCGCTCGCGCGCCGTCGATTTCGGCATCGAGCCGCCGCTGTTCGACAAGCGCGACATCCACGTGCACTTGCCGGAAGGCGCCACGCCGAAGGACGGCCCGTCTGCAGGTGCTGCCATGGCGACAGCTATTGTGTCGGTACTGACGGGTATTCCGGTCCGGGCGGATGTGGCGATGACCGGCGAGATAACGCTTCGCGGCCGCATCCTGCCGATCGGCGGGCTCAAGGAGAAGCTGCTCGCCGCACTGCGCGGCGGCATCAAGAAGGTGCTGATCCCGGAAGACAATGCCAAGGATCTGGCGGAGATTCCGGACAATGTGAAGAACGGCATGGAGATCATTCCTGTCTCACGTGTCGGCGAGGTGTTGCGCCACGCGCTGGTGCGTATGCCGGAGCCGATCGAATGGGTCGAGCCGGTCAATCCGCCGGCTGCGACAGACAGTGCCGACGACGCTGGAAAGTCCCTGGCGCATTAGAGCGCCGGGCGTCCATCTGGACGCACAAAGGACGCTCTAACGCTTAGACTTGCGCATGGCCCTTGCCGCAAACCGGCTACGGTTTTCGGGGCCATGCGTTGGTTTTCGTCGAGGTTGCAGCGCACAAACGGAGAGCCGGGCCTGACGCCCGGCTTTTTCATGTGAAAAACCCCGGAATTCCGGGCTTTTTCCGCTTTTTTCCTGCCTTTTCGACTTGGTTGCGGGAGCGCTTCTTTCTAAAGTCCGTTTCCTGCCGGATGAGTCGATAGTTCCGGTGTTCTCATGGAAGGGAATTTTTATGAACAAGAACGAACTGGTGTCCGCTGTCGCCGACGCCGCGAGCATTTCGAAGGGTGACGCGCAGTCGGCGGTCGATGCGGTATTTTCCGTGATCACCGGCGAACTGAAGAAGGGCGGCGATGTCCGGCTTGTCGGCTTTGGCAATTTCACCGTGTCAAAGCGTGCCGCCTCGACCGGCCGCAATCCTCAGACCGGCGCCGAAGTGAAGATCCCGGCGCGTACCGTGCCGAAGTTCTCGGCCGGCAAAGGCCTCAAGGACGCAGTCAACTAAGCGTTTTTTCTTTTCAGAGACCTCAGAAAAGCCGGGCTTGCCCGGCTTTTCATTTTGGTGCCCTACGTTGGTT
>NZ_RZQE01000722.1:0-2158 GCF_004022955.1 Mesorhizobium sp. M7A.F.Ca.US.002.01.1.1
GTTCTCCGGCGCCGGGCCTTTGCGGATGCGGCCGGCGGTGTCGTATTGCGAACCGTGGCACGGGCAGAACCAGCCGCCGAAATCGCCTTCCTGGCCAAGCGGAATGCAGCCGAGATGCGTGCAGACCTGAACCATCACCATCCAGGCTTCCTTGCCGGGCGTGGTGCGATTGGCGTCGGTCGCCGGTGCGTCGGCCGGGAGATTGGCGTTGCGGGCGATCGGATCCTTGAGATCGGCCAGCTTGACCGCCTCGCCGTCCTTCATTTCCTGTTCGGTGCGGTTGCGGACCACGACCGGCTTGCCACGCCATTTGACGATCAGCGACATGCCCGGCGTCAGCGAGGCGACGTCGACTTCGACCGAGGCGAGCGCCAGCGTCGATGCGTCAGGGCGCATCTGGTCGATGAACGGCCACGCGAAAGCACCCGCGCCGACCACTGCGGCCATGCCGGTGGCGACGTAGAGAAAATCACGACGGTTGGGATCCTGGGTGTCGGTTGCGCTCACGGGTGCCTGATCCTTTCGCCTCTTCCGTGCCGGTGGCTGAGCCTTGTTCCCCGCTCAATTACGCCAACCCGACAGCGCATGGCGAACAGGCTTGCGAATTCCTCCGGCATTTGGACTTCGGTTTATGCGTGAAGCCCGTTTTTGTCCAGACGGGTGAAGGCACAAGGGCAGATTGTCGCGGGGACAAAATCCGCCGCCGGTCAACACGACGCCGGATAGCCGCCAACCATCACTAAACAATCGGGAAACACCCGCAAATCCGACGCCCTTGTTCGGCTCGACACAAGGCCCCAGCCGGGTCTATCCT
Organism: Mesorhizobium sp. M7A.F.Ca.US.002.01.1.1; assembly: GCF_004022955.1. Classification (NCBI taxonomy): domain Bacteria; kingdom Pseudomonadati; phylum Pseudomonadota; class Alphaproteobacteria; order Hyphomicrobiales; family Phyllobacteriaceae; genus Mesorhizobium; species Mesorhizobium sp. M7A.F.Ca.US.002.01.1.1. Next base: position 815 of record NZ_RZQE01000722.1, read on the forward strand.
TGTCATTATGGCACACGTCATAGACCGCGACACCTGGGCCGTTCGCTCGGACCATTGGAAGGGCGAGTTGCAATGTGGCGCCTACGGCTCCAACTCCTGCCTGATCTTCAACTATCTGCCTGATGTCGGCGGCGGCCCGCGCCTGCACACACATCCCTACGCGGAGATCTTCATCATCCGCCAGGGCACCGGCCTGTTCACTGTCGGCGACCAGGAAATCGAGGCATCCGCCGGCCAGATCCTGATCGTGCCACCCAATACGCCGCACAAATTCACCAATCTCGGCCCAGGCCCACTGGAAACGACCGACATCCACGAGAATGGCAGCTTCATCACCGAATGGCTGGAGTGATCCCTATTTCGCGCCGAGCCTGGCCAGCACCGCTTTCGGGATGTTGTATTCACGAATGACGGCATCGTGCTTGCGCAAGCCGCACAGCTCGCGCTGGATGAAATAGCCATGCACCGCCTCGGCGGCATCCTTGAGCAGAAGGGGGCGCAGTTGCTCGTCGGCATTGTCGCGCAGCCTGGCCAGCGTTTCCTCTACCCGCTGGCCGGCGCGGCCGAGTGCTGCCGCCTTTTCCGCCAATATTTCATGGCCGAGCGCGTCGAAGGCGGCTTCGGCGGCCGAGGCGCCGGCAAGATGAGATGGCGGACGCAAGGACATTTCAGCCTCCTTTCCCGAAAACCATGCGGTGTGTGACGAACTCTTCGCCTGCTACGCGCTGAAAGCCAAGCCGTTCATAGAAACCGAAGGCTTCTTGCGGCGCGCGGGTGTTCAGCATGGCGAAATGGTGACGTGCCCTGTCGACAACGGTTTCGACCAGCATCCGGCCAAGGCCGGCGCGACGGTGGCGCGCGCTCACAAACAGGTGCCGGACCCGGCCGTGGCCCCTGCCCTCGAAATAGGGATCGATGTTCAACCCGCACACGCCGGCGAGTTCCCTTCCATACCATGCTCCGTACAGCGCCTCCCCCCGTTTCAGGAACTTGTTGCGGCCACTTGCCCAGCCATCCGCAAGGCGTACCAGCATCCAGTAGCCTTCCAGCCGGCTCTCTTCCTTCAGCGTGTCGAAGGCCGGCATGGTCGGCCGGAGCCGCTTGAGCACGTAGCCGACCTCTGGGATGGCGCCTGTCGATCCACCCATGGAGCTACTCCGCCGGGCGCGTCTCTTCGAGCACGCTGTCTTCGTGATAGAGAAAACCGCCGGACTGCCGCTTCCACAGCCGCGCATAGAGCCCGTCGAGCGCCACCAATTGGTCATGCGTGCCTTGCTCGACAATGCGGCCGCCGTCGAGCACCACCAGACGATCGAGTGCTGCGATCGTCGACAGCCGGTGGGC
>NZ_RZQE01000723.1:0-2150 GCF_004022955.1 Mesorhizobium sp. M7A.F.Ca.US.002.01.1.1
CTATCCACATTCACATTTCCATCCCCATTCGCTATTCACTGCCCACTGTCCCGTACTCCCCTATTCCCCTACTCCCCTAGGACGGCCATGATGCAACTCAGTCTCGACCAGGCAAAAGGACTGTGCCGGATGGCGGCACTTGGCGCCGGCGCCAATGAGGAAGCGGCGCAATCGCTCACTGCTTCGATCATATCAGCCGAGGCCGAAGGGCTTTCCTCGGTCGGTCTGTCGCATTTCATCGACTATCTCGAGGCGCTGGAAGCCGGACGCATCGACGGCAATGCCGACCCGGTGATCACCCGGCCGGCGCTGGCAGTCTATCTCTCCGATGCACGCGGCGGGCTGGCGCATACCGGCTTCGACCGCACCATCGACGACCTCGCCAAGGCGGCAAAGCTGTTCGGTGTCGCCATCTTCTCGCAGAAGAACGCCTATACATGCGGCGCGCTCGGCTATTTCACCGGAAGGCTGGCAGCACAAGGACTGGTGTCGTTCGCAGCCACCAACGGCCCGGCCGTGCTTGCCGGCTCGGGCTCGGTCAAGCCGGTCTACTGCACCAACCCGATGTCGTTTGCCGCGCCTGCCGCCGACGGGGCGCCGCTGGTCATCGACCAGTCGTCGAGCGCCACCGCTTTCGTCAACATCCGCAAAGCGGCCGAGGACGGCAAGACAATCCCGGAAGGCTGGGCGCTGGACGCCAGCGGCAACCCGACCACCGATCCCGCCGCCGCCATGAAGGGCGCAATGCTCGCCTTCGGCGGTCAGCGCGGCGCCAACATCGCGCTGATGGTCGAGGTGCTGGCGGCGGGCCTGTCGGGCGCCAACTGGTCGCTCGACGCGCCATGGTTCAGCGGCGGGCCGGACAGCCCCGGCACGGGACTGTTCGTGCTTGCTATCGAACCCAAGCTGCTCGATCCAGATTTCGAGCAACGAATGAAGGACCAGCTTGACCGGCTGCGGCGGCGCTTCGGCGTGCATGTGCCCGGTCGTGCCCGCGCAGAGGCCGCCGAGAAGGCGCAAGCGCGCGGCATCACCGCATCGAAGGCCGTGGTGCAGCGCATTTCCGAATTCGCTGCACGCTATTCTTCCTGAATATCTATTAAATATCAATTAGTTATCTGGAATTCGCCCGCCGCAGGCGCGGCGCAGTGCGATTTTCTTTGCGCGCCGCTGAACCTTTTCGCGCCTTGCTGCGACCCAGCTTTGTCCAGGGCAAGGCGAGCTTGCCCGATCCACACCGAGGGAAGCAGCAAACCGAAATCGAAAGCCTGCATCACGCGAAGGCCGGTCCTTCGCGCCTCGGAAAACTCAACCCAAATCAAAGGAAATTGCCATGACCAACACCAAGATCACCATGCTGACCGCCGTCCTTCTGCTCGGCTCGTTCATGGGCGCCACACAGGCAGCCACCCTGAAGGCCGCACCGGTCAAGCCGTCCAGCCCGGGTGTCATCGCTGCCCCGAGCGGCGGGGCCACCGAAGACCACTACTGCAAGAACGGCCATGCAAAATTCGCCAATTGCAGCGCTGATTTCGTCGCCGCCTGCAAGAAGGTTGGTGGCACCATGTCGGATGTTCAGGGCTGGGGTGGGCGTACTTGCTTCACGCCCTCCTGATACCGTCTCAGGTCAGGCCGCGCCGTCGGCCCCTGGCTTCGCATGGATGTCACCCGGAAAACCCCGCTTCGGCGGGGTTTTCTGCGTTTTGATCGCACGATGGTAAAACATTCTCGTTTTGGTCAACTTTTGTTTATTTGACTTCGACCAACCTGATCGGCCGTTTGCGCTGATTGAGCAAAACAGAGGAGCTACAATGTCGGCAAGCACGGACAATCCCCGCAACGCCCTTGTCATCCCGGTCCTTGGCAGGTTTTACGCGGCCCTGCACGATGGTGCCGAAACCGTTCTTCGCGTCGTCGCCGGCGGGTTTCTCGCCATCCACGGTTCGCAGAAGATCACCAATCCTTTCGGCGCTGCCGAGATGGTCGAGGGTCTCGGCTTCTATCCGGGCGCGTTGTGGTCGTTGCTTCTGGCCTGCACTGAATTCTTTGGCGGCATCTTCATCGCCATCGGGTTTTTGACGCGGCCGGCCGCCTTTGCCGGCCTGTTCGTGCTATTGGTCACGGTCTGGTTCCACTGGGTCACCATGGGC
>NZ_RZQE01000724.1:0-2143 GCF_004022955.1 Mesorhizobium sp. M7A.F.Ca.US.002.01.1.1
CCTGTCGACGAAGCACTATTGGCAAATGGTCGTGGACGATTTGGTCCTGACACGCTGAGATTTGGGCATGCCAAAGCGGAGCGAATTTCGCCCCGCTTCAATCAGGTTACGTTTACGATCAGCCCGGCACGATGATAATCGAGGCGCCGTTCGACGCTGTGACCGCCGACAGACGGCCCTTTTTCAAGAACGACGGCTTCACATAAATCTTCTTCATTTTCAGACTCTCCTAAAATCCCAGCCTGATGATGCCATACTGCGGCCATCTGTCAACCATGCGAGCTGAAAGCAACAAACAATAAACCCAACAATGCGCGACAAGGGGCCAGGGTCCCTATTCTTTGCTTCGGGCCATCCCAAAACCAATTGCACCTGGAGTTTGCTCTCCAGCGCCGGCGCGATCCGCCAGAGATGCGCCGGATTAAAGCGTGACGCTGCTCGGGGCGTTTGCCGTGACGGCGGAAAGCTTGCCCTTCTTGACGAAGGTCGGCTTCGCGTAAGTCTTCTTCATGGTGTTCTCTCCTGAACTCTCGGCGAGCATGGCAGATGCGCGACATGTGTCAACCAAGCCGGGCGCCGACGGCGGCCCTCCTGGCGCTATCGGCTGGCGGCCAGCGCCTGGCCTCCGGCTCGCTCGACGGCACGGCCCGGCTATGGGGCATGGACACCGGCCACCAGATCGCGCTGTTCGACAGCAAGACCGGCCCGATCTATGCGGGCGTCCGCCGCGGTGCTGACCGGCGGCAATGATCGCACCACCCGCGACTGGCCGCCCGACGGCGGTGACGGCGTCGTGCTGTTTGCCGGCGCGTCGGAATGAGCAAATCTTGATCACCTTGTCCGCCGTGCTATGTAAAGCCCATGCCAGCATCCAGCCTCCCAGACAACGCGCCGCTCATCGTCATCGATCTCCAGACCGGTATGTTCGACGGCGTGCACGAACCGCCGATCCATGATGCGCCAGGCATAGTCGAGCGCACCAAAGCGGTGATCGACTGGGCGCGGCGCGGCGGGCGCAAGGTCGCATTTGTCAGGCATGATGGACCCGAAGGCGATCCGTTGGCACCGGATCAGCCGGGCTGGCCGGTTTGGCCCGCACTTGGCCAAGCTGCGGACGAGCCGACCTTTGCCAAATCCGTGCGCGATGCTTTCAGCAATCCTGCCTTCGGCGACTGGGTTGCCGGGCAGGGTGCGGGTGCTGTCGTGCTCCTGGGCGCGCAGACCGATTTTTGCGTGGCCGCGACGGTCAAGGGCGCGATCGCCAGAGGGCTCGGCGTGGCCGTGGTGTCCGATGCGCACAGCACGCTGGACAATGCCAGCGAGAGTGCCGAGCAGGTCATCATCAGGCACAATGGCGAATTCGCCGAGGCCGGCGTCAATCTGGTGACCACAAAGGCGCTTGTCGGCGGCTGAAGCCCGAACGTCGCCGCAGGCCGCATTATCAGGCAGGCCGGCTTGAGGAGTTCGCGAGGGAAGACAGCGCCGGGCGCCTGCCGTGGTCGACGCGGACGGGGGGGCGCATTGTTGGGATGGCTCGGGCGCCCGCGTCAACCAGGGCGGCTCGTACCGCCGCATTAGCAACATTGCACATTGCGTGCCGCTCGAAACTTCCGCGAAAGCGGAATAGGCCGGAGCAAAAGGGCGGATTCGGCTGAGACTTTCGGCGCGCTTTCCCGGTCCGGGAGTCAAAAAGCCTGCTGGTTATTGGGAATGTCGTTCAAGGCGTTTGCCGGTGCTGCACCGGATCGGCGAGGAACGACACCGCAATCAGGTCGTCGCCATCGATCCGGCCGTGACGATCTTCCATGATGGCCGCGACCTTTTGAAAGGTTTTCATTTCGGCATCCGTCACCCGCGCATCGCGCATCCGGGCCTGGAGATCGGCCAGGCGAACGCCCAAAGCAGGGGATGTCACAGCTTTGCTTATCATCTTCACTCGTCCTGATTGGAAACTGACATGGGCAACCCGCCGCCATGGCTGGCGGCGGGTTTGGGACAATTCCAAGTTCAGTCGTAGACCTTGACGATCTTGCGGGTGCCCGGATCCACCAGGACGGTGCGGTTGTCGACCACCACGTAGCGGTATTTGACGTCGGGGATCTCATGAAGCTCGACCGTGTCCGGCAACGCGCTACCAACATTC
>NZ_RZQE01000725.1:0-2136 GCF_004022955.1 Mesorhizobium sp. M7A.F.Ca.US.002.01.1.1
ATGCCATGCTCCGATCCAGCATCGTGAGCAGTTGTCCTGGGTCGAGACAACCAACGGCCCGTCCCTGCCAGGGCAGAACGGCAACAGTAGCCGCAGACAGCGCCTTGTCGATCGTGGCTGGCACAGCGAGAGTGTCGCGTGCCCGATAGCGATGTAAGCCGTGGATCTCATCAACCGTAAAGGCAACCCGCTTGTCGCGCTCGCCCACAACAACCAGGCGGCGAAATACCTTGGTTCGCGTGCTTTGCTCCCCCTCCTTGCGCTCGTCTATCCCGAGCAATTCAGCCAGGGACAGGCAAACGAGCAATTCACCACGGACATTCGCAATACCGAGCAGTGCACGGTTTCTGCGATGTGGAAGTGAATGAACGCGACGAGATTCAGCCACTTCATGAAAAATACCGACCGGAAGTGCCATCCATTCTTCCCCCAAACGGAAGAGAACAGCCGTCTGCAGCGCCTCGCCGTCGGCCGGATCGATCCCTGCTCGACCAGCGTTACCAGGCCATTCGTCGCGATATACCGAGGGAGCCGCACGGTCGAGGAGGTGTCGTGCAATCTTCTTATAGGTCGGGCAATTCCGGCAGTGGAGATGCTGCTCCAGCAGCGGACATGACTTGTCACCCCGTACGCCTATTTGCCGCCAGCAGTCGTCGATTTCAATCTGCTCCAACGGCTGAGCGATCCCTGTCGAAGCCGCCATCAGCTGCCGCTCCTTTTCTGGACCCGGCCTAGCCGGCCAGCCAGGGCCTCGGCGCCGTTATGGTCGCCTTGCTTGCGAAGCAGCAAAGCCAGATGGATGAGAGCTTCTCGATGATTTGGCGCGAGATAGAGCGCCTTGCGATAGCTTTGCGCGGCTTGGGGTGCTGCGCCATCCGCATCCTGGACGAGGCCCAGCAAGTAGAAGATTTGCGCGGAAGGACCAAATTCCTTGAGATGCGCCAGGGCGACCTCCTGTGCCTCCTTTACCCGTCCTGCATTGGCGATCCGTTCAACCGCGATGAGGCTTTCCGAGGCCTGTGCAAGCGGCTTGGCCGGCGCCTGTCCACGGGCTTCATTGCCAATTGTCGGTCGGGGCCGAAGAAGAGGCTTGCTCTTGTTGACCTTCGGGGTTGGCGTCGGCACCGGGATGGCGGCCGAAACTGTCGGCGCCGTGGTCTTGACGGGCTCCGATTTCAGGAAGGCAAAGGCCAATGGCCATTCAGCGGAAATAAAGCCATGCAACCTTGGAAGAGCTGCTTCCGCCGGACCGACCAGGAGGAGTCCGTCTTTGGCCAGTAGGTCCTTCAGGCAGATCAACGCGCGATCCTGCAGCTCTCGATTGAAATAGATCAGCAGATTGCGGAAAAGCACGATGTCATAGACTTCTTGCCTGAAAGACGCGCGAGAGCCGAACAGGTTTCCTACCCTGAACCGAACCTGTTTCAGCACCGCAGCTGTAGGACGCAACCCGCTCTCGGCCGCTTCGAAATAGCGATCCTTGAATTCGAGATGGCTGCCGCGAAACGAATTGCGCCCATAGATCGCGCGTTCAGCCGTCGCGATATTGCGGCTGCTGACGTCCACACCATCGATCTTGAACTCGTGCGCCTCAAAGCTGGCATCGAACATGGCCATGGCGACCGAGTAAGCCTCTTCGCCGGTTGAACATGGCAGGCTCAGGACTTTAATCGGCTGAGCACGCTTGTGCACGCGCGCGTGCCGCGCCAGCATCGTGAACGCTTCTCGGTCGCGAAAGAACCAGGTCTCCGGGATCACCACCGCATTGATCAACTCCTGCAACTCCTGTGAGGAACCGGTCAAGTGTTCCTTATAGGTCTGAGGGTTGGTTATCCGGCATGCTGCCATCCGATCTCTGACCGCCTGACGGACCACTGTCGGACCAACGCTGGCACTGTCCAGTCCGATGGTTTCCGTCAGGAGCTTTTCAATTGCGCCGGTCATTGATCACCCATTGCTGACTGGCGGAGCAATGCGGTACGTATCTCTTCCGAAAGCAGCGATGCCACTTTGACCCGCTGAATGATCTCCGAACCATCGGAAGCCACCGGCCCAAGATAGGGCGGGGTTCCTGGTTCAAGTCCGAACGGCGCGAAGTCGGCAGGGTCTCGCTCAAGCGTATCCGTCACCCGTTCC
>NZ_RZQE01000726.1:0-2132 GCF_004022955.1 Mesorhizobium sp. M7A.F.Ca.US.002.01.1.1
GTCGTCCGGATGCAGCTCGTGGCCGCCACCTTCGATGCGAATGAGTCTTGCGCCGGTGACCGTCTCGGCCAGCGCCTCGCCGTGTTCGACCGGAAAGATCGGATCCGCCGTGCCGTGAATGACCAGCAGCGGCGCCGCGATCTCGTGCAGGCGGCCCTTCCAGGCGGCGCCGCCCTTGAGCATGAAATGGTTGGTCGCGCTCAGGAAGCCGCCGGAGCGGTCGTAATCCTGCTCGACAAAGGCCCGTATCCCCGCCGCATCGAATGAATGCGTGGTGCTGGCGATCGCCCGCGCATCCCTGACGATGAAATCGACCACTTGACCACGGTCCGACCAATCGACTTTGGCGCCCTCGGCCGAGTGTTCCATGTAGGCTTCGGTCGTCCCGGGAAGGCCGGATGTGTCGATTCCCACCGGCGAACTGCTGATCACAGTCAGAGATACGACACGCGAGGGATGTTTCAACGCCACAAGCTGCGCGATCATGCCGCCCATCGACATCCCGACGACATGCGCCTTGCCGATGCCGTGGTCGTCCAGAACATGCATTGCATCGTCGGCCATATCATCGAACGTGTAGGGCGGCTCTCCCGGTTTGGATTTCGTCGAACGGCCGGTATCGCGATTGTCGTAGCGGATCACGAACAGGCCGGCACCGGCCAGTTTCCGGCAGAACGCCTCCGGCCACCACAGCATCGAGGCCATCGCTCCCATGATCAGCAACAGCGGCGGGTTCGCCGGATCGCCAAAGACTTCGGATATAATCTCAGGGCGTTCGGTGGTCCTCATCACGCAGTCTCCTCTCTGCAAAACTGATTGCATTTTGCAATCGGTTGCACGATAATAAAACTGATACGATAATGCAACCGGTTTTGGAGAAAAATCTCATGAGCATGGATCGCCGGTCCGGGTGCCCGATCAATCTGTCGCTGGAAGTCTTCGGCGACCGCTGGAGCCTGATCATCCTTCGCGACATGATCTTCGGCGGCAGGCGCCATTTTCGCGAGCTGCTCAACGGATCGATGGAAGGCATCGCCTCAAACATCCTCGCCGACCGGCTGAAGCGCCTGATGGAGCTGGGCATGCTGACCAAGGCCAACGATCCCTCGCACAAGCAGAAGGCGATTTACAGCCTGACCGAGATGGCGATCACGCTGGTTCCGATCCTGGCCCATCTCGGCGCCTGGGGCCGCGTCTGGCTGCCGGTCAGCGACGAATTGTCGATCCGCGCCGAACTGCTGGAAAAGGGCGGACAGCCTATGTGGGACAAATTCATGGACGAGTTGCGGCACGAGCATCTCGGCATGCCGCTCGATACAATGTCTGGCCTTTCTGTCCGCGCGACCTTGCAGGCCGCCTACGAGGCGGTGGTTGCCAGCAAGGCCCTCGCCGCCAGCCCGGCCGCGTAACCAACTTATTTTCCCGTTTTGGGGCCGGCTCTGCTAGAAGAAGCGGAAAATCACAATTCACGGGATTGGATAAGGTCTTGGTTGAGAACTCTCGGGATGCTGCCCGCGCACGCGCCGACCTGCGCTTCAAGAAGCAGGAAGAGGCGGCAACCGTCCGCCAGAAGGCGATGGCCGAATACGCCGCCGAGAGCGATGCTCGCCAGGCCAAGACCAACAAGCTGCGGGCACTGCGTCTCGCCAAGGAAGCGGAAGACCTCGCCAACGCGCCGGCGGAACCCGCCAAGAAACCGGCCCGCGCCAAGAAGAAGTAGCCCAGCCACGTCTGGAGCCATACAAGCGGCAACGCTTATCCGGAAGAGCGGGCGAAGGCTGCTTTCCATCCTGCCTTTTCACGCGAAGCAATTTCAACCGGAACGGGGATGTTATCTCGCCCGCCGACGATCGATGATCGACGCGTTTCAAACAGGAGACCGCCATGACCGCACTGCCGCTCGAAAAAGCCAGGCAAATCATCGAAACCGCCTTTGCCAAGGGCTCCGATCTCAAGCTCAAGCCGCTCGGCGTCTCGGTGCTCGACGCCGGCGGGCATCTGGTCGCCTTCCAGCGCCAGGACGGCGCCTCGTTCCTGCGTCCGCAAATGTCGGCCGGCAAGGCCTATGGTGCGCTCGCCATCGGCATGGGCTCGCGCAAAGTCGAGGCCTTCGCCAAGGAGCGCCCGCATCT
>NZ_RZQE01000727.1:0-2131 GCF_004022955.1 Mesorhizobium sp. M7A.F.Ca.US.002.01.1.1
GTATAGATGCCGGGAATACGAAGCCCTGACAGATCGCCGCCATCGATGCGCTCGAACAGCAGCTGCGCTTCCGGCCCGCCTTTCTGAGACAGTGAAAAATCGTCCAGCACCGCTGCGTATATAGCCGACTTGATCAAGGCCGAAGCGCGATCGGCAAGGCTCATACGCCCGAGTGAACGTTGAGCGGCTTCGACAAGCGGCTGGTTGAGCTCGAAGACCGGATCATAGGCGTCGTCCAATGCCAGCATGGCGCGCAGGTGCTTTTGGAGCTGCTCGCGTCCTTCGCGATTGTTTTCGCCCGGATATCGGTTCTGCTCCCAGTCCCGCTTCATCCACGAAACGATCAAAGCGTCATCGACCTTCGGTGCCTTGCCGCCAAGCATCAGATAGATTTTCAACGGTTCGTAGAGGGCGACGGGATCGGCCATCTTGGCCTGGATCGTCCGCTCGGCCTGGATCAACAGGCGCGATCGGAGCAGTCGCTCCAGCGCCTGCCGATAGGCTGTTTTGGATGCCGAAAGAAGTCTCTCCCTCTGGCTGAGGCCGAACGTCTCCTCTAACGGTGTCGGCAAGTCACCGGTTTCATACCCGGCCGGCAGATCGCGCAACTGGTCAAGCGGGCCGATGACGTTTTCAAGGTCGACATCGGTGACCGTGCTGGCCTTGAGCAACGGGGCCGCCGTCTCGCGATACTGGCCCATGGCCAGCGTTGTGGAGGCGATCAGCGACCGGTTGGAAGCAAAGCTCAGGGCGAGCGTACCCAGTGCGGCGGCGGCGATCAGCGTTATGGCACCCAGGCCACCAAATCTGACGATCGCCGCACGCCTTGCAGCCGATTTGTCATACGAAACCCAGCCCGATTCGGCAAAAATGACGTCCGTCAGCAGATCATGCAAAAAGAAGCTTTTGCCGGTTCCAGAAAGGTGAGGGCGGGAATTGCCACCGAAATTGCGGCCGATCGCGCCCAGCACCTGATCGATAGGCGTGCCCTCTTGCGTGCCGGACGAAAAATACAATCCACGCAGGCTGACATTCACCTGGCTGCGTCCGGGATTGAACAGAGCGGCGACAAAGCTGGTAACTCGGCCCTTTAGTGCGCCGAACTGTGCCGGAAAACCGAAGATGGAGATGCGCGTGACGGGATCAGTCTCTTCCTGGAGGCGGTCGGCCATCTCGTCGGCCAGTCGTTTTGCCAGCGCATCGAATTCGGCAGGGGCTCCAGCGGCCATGTTCCTGTCGCGCTCCGCGGTCTGGAATGTCGCGCCCCACACCTTGCGCCTTCGTGACTCGTCGAAACCGCCGAAGTAGTCCATGAAACCGGAGACAAGATCGGCCTTGGTGAAAATCAGATAGACTGGAAACTGAACTTTCAGCGTCTCGTGGATTTCCCTCAGCCGGTTGCGTATCTCGGCGAGGTGGGTATCTAGCTGCCGGTCGTCGAAGCTCATCAGATCGGCAAGGCTGATGGCCAGGATGACGCCGTTTATCGGTTGCCGGGCGCGGTGCTTCTTGAGCAGTGACAGGAAGGAGAGCCAGCTCTTCTTGTCGCTCTCAGCATTGGAATCCTGCGTCGTGTAGCGACCTGCGGTGTCGATCAACACGGCCTGGTCGGTAAACCACCAGTCGCAGGCACGTGTTCCGCCAATGCCGGCCACCGGTTGGGCGTCTCCTGAACCGGCAAGCGGAAAATTCAGCCCCGAATTGACCAGTGCCGTTGTCTTGCCGGCACCCGGCGGGCCTATGACGACGTACCAGGGGACGTCGTAGAGGAAGTTGCGCTTGCCGCTCGACCCTTTGAGCGCCGCCAAGGCCTCATTCATGCGGGCTTCGAGCAGCCGCCCATCGTCATCATCGCGGTCATCATTGTGCGCAACGACGGTTTCGAGCGCTTTTTGCGCCTTCCTCCCCTGCCAGAAACGCAGCCCGTGAACAAGCGCCAGCGTCGCCACGATTACACCGATGATCGTTGCACGCAGCCAGGCAGGCCCGAGCGGCCGGCTATCGGCAAAGCGGATCAAGGGGCCGGCAAACCATATGGCCGTCGCGAAGCCGATCAGCGCGGTCATGCTGAATATCCGCAGCAGCCAACGCGTCATGGATGCTTCCAGCAGGTCGTCACAATGTCTCCTCC
>NZ_RZQE01000728.1:0-2130 GCF_004022955.1 Mesorhizobium sp. M7A.F.Ca.US.002.01.1.1
CTGCACACGGCGGCCCTCTCCCAAAAGCTGTCAGCCGCGGCGGTGCGATTACCGGCAGCAAAGGAGCTTGGTGTCGACGATGAACTTCCTGGCGACGAGATCGTTCGGACTTTGCTGCGGCGCAGGATCCCCCCGCGAGCACATTAGCTGGGTGTTGTAGGGCGTTAGGGCCGTTGAACCACCACCGGGGTGTGTCAGTAGCACCTTACAGGCAGCCGCAGGTCCAAACGAGCAGCACCGTTCCAAGCGCATAAGGGACCAGAAGCAAACCTATCGTCACCCAGAAAGCCGGCTCTGCCAAGGCGGCCATGTCCTTGCGAAACTGCTCCATGGGGCTACCCCGGCAACTTCGACAAACGAAAAGAGCTGATCTGGTATGGCCTACGGCCCGCTTTTGGCATCTTCGACCTCCAGCGCATCCATGAGGGCTGCCACATCGCTGGGTTCGCCAGCGGCGTCACCATGCACGCCAGTTCGCGCTTTCTTGAGCGCTTGCTCGATCGCATCTTCAATGTTTCCGAGCTCGTCCTCACGCACCTCGCGACCATAACCGGCCGCTTCGGCATCCTGCTCGAATTGCTGGGCCAGCACGGTGAAGCTCACTTCCTCTTGGCCGGCAAGAGTGCCGACATTCTCCTGCAGCCAGCTTTCAAAAAACTCTTTGGTCGCGTTCATTGGATAACTCCTCCACCGGATTAAGCGCGGCGGCGATCCGAAGTTCCGCCATGGCGTCACTTTCTCAATCAGACAAGCAGACGCGCGTGCGCTGACATTCACGGAAGGCAGCTGAACTTTCAGGTGCCACATGACCGCCGCTTCATTTGGCCTTTTGCGTATCCGGCGCGAACAGGGCTTGGCCTGCCAGCTTCGCGTGCAACGTGCGGGCCAGGTCAAGATGTTCAAGCACCGTCGGCAGCTTTTCGGAGGCGAAGCGCTGAAGCGCTGCATCCTCGCCCGAGCCTATCTCCCAAGCCAGGAGCTGCGCCGTCCTTTGGTGATCGACGATCTGCGCCCTCAGGTACGCCAGCTCAAACGCGGCGCCGTCGAGCTTTTCGAGATCGGAACGGATTTTCTTGTGATCTGGGTCGAGCCCTTCGGGAAGTGGAATCTTGCTTTTATCGGCCACGGATTTCAGCTGCTCATTGGCCTTGTTGTGATCATCGACCATCCGATTTGCAAATTCACGGAGGTCTTCGTGGCTTGTCTTTCCAGCCGCGAGTCGCCCGAACTCTATCTCGGCCCTGCCGCCTGCCGTAATTAGCTGTACGAAAAGCCGATCCTGATAATTCGTCTGGTGCGGTGCTGGAACTCCAGGCTTCTCCATACTGGTATCGGGGGCAAGACCGGCTGGATTGCCGATTTGCGCCAGCGCACAGCAGGGCGACACTGCCAGGACTACTGTCATTATGGCGGCACGCATGAACTGTCCTCCATTCAATACCTAGTTGATTGTCGGCCGCGGTTTTTCCCGGATGATGTCTAGAGCGTGAGCAAATAGGCCACCAATGCTTCCTTTTCCGATTGGTCGAGCTTCGTTCCGAGCACCAGGTTGAAGAACTCAACGGTATCGCCCAGCGTCATCAGACGGCCGTCATGAAGATAGGGCGGAGAATCCTTGATCCCGCGCAACGTGAAGGTCTTGATGGGTCCATCTGGAATGGCAACCTGGTCGTTGAACGTCTGACCAACTTTGTAGAATCGCTCGAGCTTCAGGTCGTGCATATTGTTGTCCATGAAGGACTGGGCTGGAACATGACATTCGCCGCAGCGGCCCTTTCCCATGAACACCTGCTCGCCCTTGATCTCCAGCGCACTGGCGGTAGCCGGGTCAAGTCGTCCAAATGGATCGAGCTTGGGTGCCGGAGGAAAATCGATGATGTTCTGCATCTGCGCCATCATCGCGACCTGGTTGGGCCGATCCGGCAGGTTCACGCCCTTGCGGGTGGCGCTCACGTGATCGCCGTTGAAATAGGCGGTGCGCTGTTCGAACTCCGTAAAGTCTTCCACGGAACGCAGCGAGCGCTTGGATCCGTGGATCTGCTGGTTGAACAAGCCGCGCAGGCTGGTTGTGTCGAGCCGGAAGCGCTCGGCTTGCGGCCGCACGTCCGGGGTGAGGTGAAACTCCCCGTT
>NZ_RZQE01000729.1:0-2129 GCF_004022955.1 Mesorhizobium sp. M7A.F.Ca.US.002.01.1.1
ATGCTGAACCGATCGTCGTGCCGCTCGCGGCTGTAGCGGCGCAGCAGCGCACGGATTTCGCGGGCCGAAATGTCTTCATAGGGAAGATCGGCCAGCGAGAAGAAGCTGAACCCCGCGGGCACGGCGAAGGCGGCCGAGGTGCCGGAGAGACGGGCGCGATAGATGAGGTAGCCGGGATCGCTGTCGGCGACATCGAAGACGGAATAAAGAAACGTCTCATCCGGAAGCAGCGTCAGTGCGTCGCCGCCTTCGAGCTTGAGTTCGTTTTCCGCCTTGCGGCTCTTGGCGCTGGGCAGCACCCAGCCGCCCTTGCCGTCGGCGCGCAACAGGATGTTGCCTTCGGCTTCGATCAAATAGCCGACGATCATCGAGTGGGACGCAAGCCAGCCCGGTGGCAGTGGATCCTTCACCGAGGCATAGCGTCCGCGGCAAAAGCCGAGCGGTGCCGACGGACTGGTGCCAAACGCCTGCACGGCTCCGATGAGAACGACATGGTCGCCGGCATCGACGCGGTTGTGCACGGTGCAGTCGAACCAGGTCAGGCATTCGTTGAGGATCGGCGCCCCGGTGTGGACACGGTCATGGCTGATCGAGCCGAACTTGTCGTGCGCCTTCGAGGCGAAGACCGCCGAGACGTCGGTCTGCCCCTCATGCAAAAGATTGACCGCGAAAGAGTCGGACGCGTTGAACGCGGCATAGCTGGCAGCGGCCTTGCCGACGCAAACCAGAAGCAGCGGCGGATCAAGCGAGACCGACGTGAAGGAGTTGGCCGTCATGCCGCGCGGCGTGCCATCGGCGTCGCGGGTGGTGATGACCGTGACGCCGGTCACGAAGGTTCCGAATGCCCTTCTCAGTGCAATCGGATCGATCGTTGGCTGTGGAGTCGTCAGCATCTGGCCTCGTGTTCCCTCTTCGTATTGCGCGAGACGTTAGCCGCTGACCTGCAGCCGTTCTTCCTCCTGTTGATAGGAACAGTAGGCAGAGAGGCTGCTGTGTTTGCGAGCAAGGATCGCGGACAACAACGCAAACGGCAGGGAAGATACCCAAGCTGGAAACAGTCCGCACGGCGGAGGCTGGAACGATGCTATCTTTCGACCGAATCGCGGTTGTCGATGACCTCGCGCAAGCGGATGGCGAGCTCGAAAGCAAAGCGCCGCTCAGGGGTATCGAGATCGACACCGAACAGTTCCTGGATGCGCGCCAGCCGGTACCGCAAGGTGGTCACGTGCAGCCCCATCGCATCAGCGCAGGCCTGGCTGCGGCAGCCTTCGCGCAGATAGGAGAACAACGTCTCCATATAGGGGGTGCCGTGCTGGCCATCGTGATCGGCGATGGCGCCGACACTGTCCTGCACGAAGCTCCGCACATCCTCCACCTCGGCGGCCGCGATCAGCATCGGCAGCGGGCCGAAATCCTGGCTGGCAAAGACGCCGGTCCGGCCGAACGAGCGTCCGATGCGGATCATGCGCCGGCAGCGATCCCATGCCGGGGGATAGTCCGCAAGTTTGGTGCAGAGACCGGAAAGAACGACGAACGGTTCCTGGCCGAATTGGCGCCCCAGTTCCTCGGCAACCTTGCGCAGCAGCTTGGCGATACGGTCCCTGTCTTCGCCCAGCTCAGCCGGGATCAGGCAGACGAGGCCATTGTCGACGACGATGATGTCAGCCGCGACCGAGTTCTGCTGCAGCAACCGGATCACCGCATGATGCGGATCGACCAGACGTCCGGCGCTGCTTTGGGCGGCTTCAGGCAGATCGATGAGGATCATCTGCTTTGGTGATGCCAGCCCTACGCCAAGCCGCTGCGCCCGCTGCATTACATCGGCGGGGTCGTGCCAGCGATGCTCGACCACCTCCATGAACAACTCCGTCAACGTGCGTGTCTCGAATCGGAAGCGGATGAAGCTGCGCATCATCTGGACGCTGAGCGCGAATTTGGCACTGTCGAGCAGGAGCAGGTCGAGCTGGCTGAAGGGCTCCTGCATGGTGAAGATGACCATTGCCCCGACAGCCTCGGCATCAACGCTCAACGGTTCGATCTTCGCGGTGAGACGCAGACGGCGCATGCCGTCGTCGAGGAAGAATGTATGAGCCTCGCTGTGCGGCTGATCCACCGCCGACCGCGCGACC
>NZ_RZQE01000072.1:0-18355 GCF_004022955.1 Mesorhizobium sp. M7A.F.Ca.US.002.01.1.1
AGTTGGCCCTCCCTATCGCTCCCAAAAGCGCTCCGCTCTGATCATCGATCCTTGGTGCCTGCGACCGTGATGGAGTAGCGTTTTTGCTCTCTCCATGACGTTCCACGGGTCCGGGGTCCTTGGTTTCAGGGACGCGAGTCGGACTTTGTCTGCATTCTTACCAGCGTCTCTGATCATCCATCCTGCCAACAGGCCGGTGGTCGGATCGCTCATCGCTTTCCTATCATCGTCCCGCACAATTGAGGACCGAGCATGAGAAAGCGGAACACCGAAGAAACGTTAGCTGATCTCTACCTGTACCTTGCGAGCAAGGGCCTTGTGCCCTTGCCTCCCAAACTGCCTGAGCGCCGACCAAGGAGGCGACGCTATCGCGAGGGTGAGCTTATGACGCCTGCGCAATCAGCGCGGTTTCTCAAGGTAAGCGTAAAGACTCTCGCTAACTGGCGGGTGAAAGGCTGCGGCCCTAGCTTCAAGAAAATCGGCGGCTCGGTAGTCTACGACTTCACCGAACTCAAGTCGTTCGTCACTGGCCGTTCCCGGTCCAGCACGTCCGACAAGGGAGCCGCTTAATGAACGCGCGCCCCGAGGTGCAAACGGCACGGAAAACACTCCGCCTACGAGCTTTGAGACGGCCAAGTGCGCCAGAAAAAGTCGGCACCCGCCGTTCATCACGGTCGGGTCTAGATCGAGCCTCTTCGGATCGGAGCGAATTCCTGCTTTTTCCCGCCTTATCCCGAAATCCCACAAAACCATCGCGTAACGCGATCCCCCGGGAAGGAAGCCTGATATGAAGTCCCGCACTCCACTTTCATTCTCGACCATTCCTTCCGCAAAAGAAGTAGCTCAAGACCCGTTAGGCGCTCTTGTAATCTGCCGGGAGGCTCGACGATCCTTCGAAGCTTCATCTCGCAAACACTATGCGAAAATGTATCGGGTTTGCTTTATCGCAGCAGTCGAGATGGATCGCGACTTTCAAAAATGGAAAACCTTCGTGAGAGAGGCCAACCAGATGAAAGTCATGAAAAGGAAAGTCCGTCGCGATAAAGACGCTCCAGACAAATTGATCATCGTTTCGCGGTTTGTCTTTGGTTGGTCGCATAGCTACGACCGTGCTTGGAAAATATCGCGCGCTCTGCGATTTGTGGCACTTACAACCTCCGACCCCGCTGAGTTGATGGCGCAACTTGAGCTGAACAACGGGATCGAAGGGCTCTACAAGACCGCTGTTGAGACAATTCCTCACAAAGGGAGAACAGCCGGTCAAATCTCTGCGATGGAAGCGGCGTATCGAAGGGGTGACACGCGGCGGCTGGAGCTACTGAGAGGGACATCGGGAAATCCGCTGGATGAACTTGCTTTAGGCCTTGATGATGGCAAGGGTTTAGACGATCCAGCCGCCATCGGAACGGAGCCTGCCGCGCTCGCACCGCTCCAATCAAATGATTTGGTAATCGAAACAACCTCTGAGCAGCTTCATGCTCTCCTTTCGGGGAAGAGGCGACGGCATCGGCTTCTGATCAAGCGGGTGGGGCCTTCAACAGAAACTTGGAAGCGCTTCAAGCTGGTCCGCTGGAAGGCGCTTCCGAAATCGCCACGTAAGCCAGATGAAAATCTCCGCTAGTTAGCGTCCACCAGACACCCGCGTAAAGCCAATTGATGGCTGCGGTAAGCTGACCCGTTGGATGCGCCTCGAAGACGCCGCCCGCACAATAGAGAACACCAGACTGCAGGTTCCGAAAGGAGCCTGCATTGGGTGGGTGTTGGGTGATGAGCCTAGTAACCAGCGGACCCTGAGTAAGGGTGAACCGCCAACCATCGCCAGCCGCCACTTAACGAACCGAGACCTACGAACTGACACCTGACGAGACAACACTAGACCTCGCCAGAACACACTAGACCTTGAACAACTGAACCAAGCTGGAGACCTGAGGATGGAAAACAGAAAGCGACTAATCGAGGCCTACGGCCAGATGGTCGAAGAGAGAGTGAGCATGGGCTGGCACCCATGGCTCCTGACGTTCACTTACAAGCCTTTGGGCGGGTCTCCAGCAATGGTCGTGTCGCGGATGCGAGATGAGATTGAAAGGACGTACGCCACGGTCGCCACTCGCGTGGTCCGACGGCCCAACTCCCCATCGCAATTTGAGACCTTGCCAATCTGGATATGCAGTCCCGACTACCCGGTCTATAAGCGAGACAAGGGCTCATTCCGAGATAACGCGGTAAACGACGGCCTCCATTTTCATGGCATCGGCCTGATGCCGCCGGTTTCTCGCATGAGTGAGAGCCTAGAAGATCATATCGACAATTTTCAGACCATGTATTCGGGTGCACACCGGGACCTTTTTCGGGTTCACGTGCAGGCTATCGAGGACGAGGCAGCAGAGGTTGCAGGCTATGCTTTGAAGGGCATAGACAACCCGCGCATCAATCCCGATGACGTGCTCATCCTGCCCCGCACGAGATCTGAAATGCCCCGTGGTTGAAAGTTAGAGCAAGGTCGATCGTGAGCAGATGAGTGTAGCCCAGCGAAGCTTCTTCGGGCTCACTGGGTCAATTCCCGATCAACTGCAAATCAAATTCACGAAGACGGTCTCGGATGGATTGGATTTCCGTGGTCGTCACTCCGGCAAAGCTCTCTTGAGCTTTCTCGACAGCCGTTACGATATGCTCAAGCGCGACGCGCGCGGGCCGCCATGTTGACTTTTCGAACATTGCCACGCATTGTGTTCGATAATCTAACATGGAGCGTCTTAAATGATCGACATTGCAGGAGATTGCGCCGCCGAGTTTGACGCTAAGGTCCCTGACCTTCTGAAGGGCCTAAAAGATTGGTTCGAGAAAGAGGCAGCAAGTATCGACGACATCGTCGCGAACTCTGCGCCAAGTGGCACTGGCGGATCGATCGTCAGTGGCCTTCCTGTGATCGACTCAAAGCGGATGGTTGACGCTACTTTGGTCACCGAGGAGGTGCTTGGCATCGAGTTGCCTCCGGAGATCATAAAGGCAGGAGGGTATGAAACGTTCGAGGAAATGGTCGACCATTTGGTGCCGCTACTCAAGCAGGTCTACTGCAACGAACTCAAGGTCAAACAAACGAAGAAGATCAAGGCCGAAGCATGACTGACGAAACGGATCGCTGGCGCGAAATTGGCAATCGGCTCCGCATGGCTCGGGAGTATCTGGAGTTAAAGCAAGAACAGGCTGCGGAGGCGGTCGGCCTTTCGCGATCGGCTTTGTCCCTCGTAGAGAATGGCAGGCGCAAGGTCGATGCTGTGGAATTGGGCAGATTCGCACGCCTCTACGGTCAAAGCATCGAGTTCCTTTCTGGCGAGGCCGAACCCGGGACAGTACCTGAGAGCGTCAAAGCTTTGGCCCGCGCCGCCACCGAACTATCTTCTGATGATCGTGCTGAATTATTGAGGTTTGCTGAGTTCCTCCAGTCGCGGCCAAAAGGCAGTCAAAATGGCTAGATCGCCGGTTGCTGCCGCGAGATTGAAAGCCGTGTCCGAAGCTAAGCGTGTACATCGCGCGCTAGACCTCCAGCTGCGTGTAACTGAGGCGGACGGCCAAATCGATATATTCGACGCTATATCCGAACTCGACATCACTCTCCTCTTCAAACCCCTCACGTCTGCTTTAGGCTTCTGCCTACCGGACCCATTGCGCGGCATATTGGTGACGACGCGCCGCACACTGCATATTCAGCGCTTCACAGCGGCCCATGAGCTAGGGCACGTCATCCTCAGCCATTCCCCTCGCGTTGATACCGATCTGATCCTTACACGAAACCCCTACGCTGGTGGGGGCATGGATATCCAAGAAGTCCAAGCGGAAGCCTTCGCAGCCGAGTTCCTCTTGCCTCGCTGGTTATACATTCACCACGCGCGAAAGCAGGGTTGGGGTTCGGGCCACCTACGCAATCCGGACGTGGTCTATCAACTCTCTCTCCGCATGGGAGCAAGTTACAAGGCTACGTGCTGGGGACTGTCCGGCCACAGTCTCTTGCCTCAATCTGACGTCAATTCCTTGGCGGAGGCAACGGTATCCAAACTCAAAGGGGCCGCAGAAAGTCGCTTCAAACCGGGACATTCTCATGCCGACGTATGGAAACTGACCGAAAAAGACGGTGGTTCTCGAATCAGCGGCAACCCAGACGACCTAATACGCTTCGACCTAGAGGAGGCCAGCGACGCAGGGTATACTTGGGACATTTCGGATCTCGAGAAGGCCGGATACGAGATACTCTCTGATGAGTCGGAGTTCTCGCGCGATCCGCTGGTTTATGGCGCGCCGTCGACAAGGGTGGTGGTAGCAAGGCAGCGCGCGGCTCGAATCACCGACGTTGCGCTAAAGGAAGTCCGACCTTGGGGGCCTCACACTGGATTGCCGCCTCTGAACCTACAGCTGAGACTGGAGGGCAAGGAAAACACCGGCCTATCCCGAAATGACCTACGTCGTCGCGGGCTTCCTATCGCATGAACAAAACTGTTGATCTTCGACCAGCGCTGCCGCAATGCAGGGATCAGGGAACAAGGCACAGCTGCCTCGCCTTTGCAGCGTCCGCTGCCCATGCCCATGGTCGGAAGCGACCCGACCCGCTGTCAGTTGAATATCTTTTCTATCACGCCGTGGCCAATTCGCCGGGCGCCAACCCACACTTGGGAACGACCTTCGTGGCGGCGGCGGCGGCATTGTTGAAGTCGGGGCAGCCAGACGAAAGGGTTTGGCCTTACGAACCCTTGCAGATGACGTTGCCTACATGGGCTCCGCCTGTCACCTCCGAGCCAATGTATTATGCGAATACCCTCATAGGTAAACCCGACGTTGACGCGATCTGCGCATCTCTGGACCGCGGCGTCTCGGTGGTGTTCGGCCTCGTGACATCGGACTCGTTTATGCAGGCGGGGCCTGACGGAATGCTGCCCGACCTCAATCCCGATAGGCAGCGCGGCGGCCACGCGGTTTTGGCGGTAGGTCACGGTGAGGACGCAAAGGGCCAGAGACATATCCTCGTTCGCAACAGTTGGGGAACGGCTTGGGGAATGGACGGGCATGCTTGGCTTTCATCCAGCTACCTAAGCACTCAACTTCACGAGACGGCGGTGATTGGTCCAATAGGAGGTGATAAATGGAACTAATACGTGGAAAGAGTGGTCCGCAGGTGTGGCTGGATGCAACCCGCTACCTTCGAGGAAACCCAAGCCACCAAGACTTCGACCTGATTCTGCACATCGCCGATCCCGTTGGGTTGTCTGTCGCAGATCGCGCGGTAATGAACCGGACTGACGCATTTCTGAAGGGCCACGGCGCGGGTTCGCTGAACACCGTAGCGGAAACGATTTTTCCTTTGCAGGACTATCTGCGCGGCAAGCGCGAGGGAGTGTTCGAGATTTATCCAGAGCGGATGAAACGTATCCACGCGGTCCGTAGCGACAAAAGGTGGGGCTGCTATGCCATGCGGATCCTTCGGCAGAAAGACCGCGATGGCAAAGTATATAACCCCCTCAAGGAACTGTTGGAGAAGCTGGAGCGCATGCCCCAGTTCAAGGCCTCGTTCGAACTCGGTTTGGGGCACCCTCAAGATGAAGAGCCCGCGGGCGATGATATTGCGATCTACGAGGGTGCCACCGACCGCAAGCGACCCTACGGAGGGCCTTGTCTAAGCCACCTCAGTGTGAAGGTGGACGACGGTAAGATACGTTTGAATGCCACGTACAGATCTCACTACTACATGCAAAGAACCCTCGGGAACATTATGGGCTTGGGAAGGCTCCTGTACTTTCTCTCGCATGAGACCGGCATGGGAATCGGGCCGTTGACAATCAACTCGACGTACGCGCGCCTCGACACAGGTTTCGCACCTGCGAACTGGAAGCTTGCGGACGTAGACGCGTTACTTGCAGCGTGCACTGCCGAATACGAGAAGGAGAAGATTGCAGCCTGATTGGTGAGCGATCAGCCAAACAGCGGCAACGTATCTCCGGCTTTCGGCGAGGCGAGGCCGTAGCGGCGCGATACGCCGTCTATGAACTCGTTCTGGCCGCCATAGCTTGGGTGTCGCACCTTCTCCGCAGCAATGCCAATGTCTGCCAGCGCCGACTTCGCGTCATTGCCAATCGCTAACACGAAATCCGGAGAAAGAATGCTCAGCAGGGTCACCATGACCTCGCGGCACGCCAATCGCTCCGACTTTGAATGGCAACGGTTGGACATCGGCTTTCCGTGCTCGTGGGGATGGAGGGGAAAAACATTCCACAAAAACACCGGTTGGCCGATCGTCATAAGCATCCGCCAGATAACAGTCGCCGTCCTTTCCGCCACCGTGGGGCCAAGCGTGGAGCGCTCAAGTGCACCCACGCCGAGCAGGCGAGCGTGCGCGTCGAGATGAGCTTCGTCTGTCAACGCCAGTCCTGTCCGACGCCCACCTCGGTAGCCAAGATCGCGCGCTACCCATACGGTCTCCACGCCCCGGTCGATCGCAGCACCGAGGGCCGCTACGAGGTTGCGGCGACGTATAGCTGCGGCGTCGGGGCGATCGAAATCCGGGCAGAAGTCGGCATACGGGTTGAACGCGTTCTCGAAGGATAGGCTAGACACCATTCCCACAAAGTCTTTAGCAACGGACGAAGCTTGTCTCATGGGAATCTCTCGAAGCCGATTGAGCGCTGCCCGAGATCGATGGTCACGAGGCCGTTCCTGTGTTCGGTGAGCTGTCGAAATACTCGGAAGCCCTCTAGGATGGCGCGCTCCCATTGCCACAGAGGCCGACGCTCGACCTCGTATCCCCTCACTAACTCATGAACGGCTTTTAGCAAGGCGTAGTCCAGCGACTCTACGTGCGCGAATGCGTTGTGGCGTAGACCATGGTTGAATATCCATGTCGAGATCCCTTCCTCAATGATGTTCGCGCGAGCGCCATCCTCGTTTTCATCGATCTTGGGATCGCTCTTGCGCTTCAGCCGCAACAAGGCGCGTAATGTTGGTGACCAACCCAAAGTGCCCGCGAAAGCCAAGTGGAATACGTCGTGATAGCGATAGTCATCCTCTTCGTGCCTGTTGTCGGTCAGCGGGCTACCCAGATTGACGCCGTTGTAACGCATGACAACATGGCGACGGCCCCCGACTTCGCGCTCGATAAACTCGACAGTCATGCGTCTCGGCAGTTGCTCGTACTCAGGAAATCCGTCGTCGAATAACTCTCCCCATTTCTTCTCGTCTGGCCATCTACCGAGCGTCTTGGCCGCATTGCTTCGGGCCGCTTGGTCAAGGCTAACCTGTGCGCCATCGGCGGCCATTAGAAGGGCGCGGAATATTTCCACAAGATCCGCCGACATGAGATCACGATTTTCGGCAATCGCGCCGCTGCTCCAATTTTCAAGCAGATGGCCTACTTTTCCAGCGAGAGCCAACAAGCGTTTCTCGACGATGTCGCCAGCAAGCGGCCCGTCGAAGGTCGACTGTTCCTGTTGCAGGTCCATGAACGTACGGGCATCGCCACTTCGCCCCGCGTAGTCCCAATCTCCAATTGAGCGCGAAACCCGGCGTGCGATCTGCTCAAGCGAAAGCCCAGCACGCAACGCGGCATTCGCAAAGTACCAGAGGGCATCCCCAAGCTCCTCGATCACCTCATCATGGTAGGATTGGAACGCTTCTTTATCTCGCTGCTTCTTCTTTAGCGCGCTGAGTAGGCTTCCAATCTCGCCATATAGGCCCAACATCACCAAGCCGATTCCTTCCGGCCCGGGCCGGTCGTTTCGGTCCGTTCTGGAGGTGAAGGTTTGGTATTCGTTCAGCCCTAGTGGTTCGTCTGCATCTTCGAAGAGCGCTGCTTGGCGTCTCAATAATGCCCGTTCGTCGTGGTTCATTGCCCAATCCCCCTGACAGGCGATCCTCAACAGCTTCGCTCGTTATTTCAAGTGGTCAATGACGTTACGGATAGAACTGTTTGTCTCATATTCTAAGACGTGCAACGCCGACGCCGGTCGCTGCCCGGCATGCTTGGAGTATGCTTCGCCATAATAGAACGCCGATCTGCCACAACCGTCTGTGCATAAACATCATGGTTTCGACCCAAGCTGGTGACAGCTCAAGGATTTCGTAGGCGCTGAGTTGTCTAGTCTTTTCAATCGCGTCATCATCGACCCGACTCAATTCCCGGAGGAAATGCGCGCTGCCCCCGTCATCCTGATCGAAGAGGCCAAAGTGCCTAAGCGGCCAAAAAATAGTCCGCTCAAGGCATACAACCACGCCAGTGAATTCGCCAAGCACTTCGAAGAAATATAATTGGATAGTGCAGTTGACGCGCTCTGGCCGTTATGGCGTTGTGCCATCGCAGAGTATTGGTTTACGGTAAAGTGAATGCTCAAAATCAAAAGGCTGAGCCCGCCGCCAGCATTCTATGATCTGATCGAAAAGCCGCGTGAGCGTCTGATACATTGGGCTTACCGAAGCCGGGCCGAGAGAAGGCAGCTTCGCGCTCCAATCGAGCATGATCTCTTCTATGCAGGAGAGGTGGTAGAGATGGTGGCGTCCGATTTCGGAGGCTACTGCGGCTACTGCGAGAGAGAGATCGGCACAGCCGAGGGGATAACCCACTACCGGCCCCTTAGCTCGCCTTACTCCGAAGGCCATGGGGAGTACGCCGACCATTACTCTTGGCTGGCGTACGAGTGGGCCAATTTGTTCTCCATTTGCCGACGTTGTCGAAGAGCGAGAGCAGACCAATTTCCCGTCCTAGGTCGACGCGCCCGATTTCTCGCAACTTTTGACGAAGTTCGGGCCGAGGAAAAGCCCCTGTTAATCGACCCGACAGTCGACAATCCCTCGAGTCACTTATCGTACTTGATGTCGGGGGAATGCTTTCCTCGCAAAAACTCGTTGAAGGGAAATGCCACCGTCAACATCCTTGCACTTAATGACGCTGACGTTGTTGAAGAACGTCGGAACGCGTTTGACGAGACGCTTCGGGTTTGGCGTAGGGCACTGGAGGAGGGCCGCGAGCTACCTAGTGATTTTCTTATGCTTGGTTCTTTCCGTGGCGCCCGCAGAAACGTGTTAACTCGAACTCTCAGCGAGTACGGGGCTGAGAGCCCTTCTATCAACAACGGCTCAGCGCTGCTTCATATGCTTCGGTCGCTTGTTGAAAATAGTGACGGCGATGCAAGGCGAGGAATGATCGGAGCTTTGGATCTTGTCCGAGAGTCGGACAGGATTAGATTGTCGGAGCTTGAGCTGCGAACTATATATAGTTCTGACCACGAATTAATTGAAGCCGCGCCCTATCAGCGGCAAGCAAAACTTCTAGCGCCAAACAGCGATCTATTTTCGTTCACTGTCTCCAATTTTCGTGCAATTGACAAAGTTAAAATTGATTGCCCAAAGGGACGGCCAGCGAGATCAGGGGCGGCCTGTCTTCTTTTGCTGGGCGAGAATGCGGTCGGAAAATCGACGTGCCTTTCGGCGGTGGCGTTGGCGCTTCTCGGAACGAGGGAGGCACGAAGATTGAAGCTCCCATATGGCGACCTTGCCCGAAGTTCGTCAAGAGAATCGTGGGATGTCTGGGGCAGAAAGCCGCTGGAAGCGAGCGTCTTTCTTACGGATAGAAAATCGCCTGCGACCTTCTACTATGACCCCGTTAGAAGACATTTCGATGGGACATTGGATCAGACTACCGTTGTACTGGGCTACGGACCTCATCGCTACTTTACAAATACCAGAGGGCGCCGCGGCTTGGGCGCGGCTCAAAGGGTACGAAGCCTTTTCGAGGCTCAGTACCCATTGCCGGACCCTTCTGACTGGTTAGGCAGTGTTCATGGAGTCGCGTTCGATGAGGTCGCTAGAACGGTTCGCACTATCCTTCCAATCGGAGACGATGACTATCTGGTTAAAGATCAACGTGCGGGTGTTTGTGTTTGGGCTCAGGGGCAGCTCACGCCGATTGGAAGATTGAGCGAAGGCTATCGCTCGGTTTTCGCGATGGTCACCGATATCTGCAGATCCCTGCTCGATCACTGGTCCAACCTAGAAACCGCTCGCGGGGTGGTTCTTATTGACGAAGTTGAGACTCATCTGCACCCGCAGTGGAAGATGCGGGTTATGTCGTCACTTCGGCGAGCGTTTCCTAACGTTCAGTTTATTGCAACGACACATGATCCGTTGTGTGTCCGCGGGATGGACGATGGAGAAGTAATTGTTCTGACCCGCAATGAGGATGGCGGCATCGAGCTCTTGAAGGATCTGCCAGCAGTTTCTGGAATGCGCGCCGAGCAGCTTCTCACATCGGAGTATTTCGGCTTAGCAAGCACGATTGATCCTGAGATACAGCTGGACATTGCTCGCTTAGCGGAAGACGTCGCATTAAACCCAGCTCGCGCGATTGGCGAAGAGGCGGAGAAGCTAGTCGCCAATCTCACGGTGGGTGACAGCGCGACAGCGCAGGTCGTCCAGGAAGCATTGCTGAGATACCTCCGCGAGCGAGAGAAACCCGCCGACAACCTTTCTTCAAACGCACGTCCAGAAGCTGTAGCTGCGGTCTTCAACGCCCTTCGGAAGTCACAAGCGGGCTAATCAACATGCGGAAACTGGACCGAGCGAGCGTGCCCACGCCGCCCTCTCTCAGTACACCTAGTCCGGCCGTGGGTAACGAGGCTACCAGCGCTGACGCCTACTATTCTGCTCGAATGCCTTGGCAGGTCCACTACACTGCTTATCCTTTCAGCTGCTATCGTCCCCTTGATGTCAAGGCCGCTTTAAGGCAGCTGGCCGGGGGAAACTGCGCTTATTGCGAAAGCAAGATTGGAGCCGTTGGAGCCAGAGAGGTCGAGCACTATCGGCCAAAAGGAGGGATCGAGGGCGTAACGGGACACCCCGGATATTGGTGGTTGGCACTCGTCTGGGAGAATTTGCTGCCAACCTGTCGGGACTGCAATAAGAGCTTGAGGCAGCATATAGTGACTTCCGGCATGAGCAGATCGGAAGTTGAGGCGCTGCTGAGCAAGCGCCCAAACAGCAGCTACGGGAAAGCCAGCCAATTCGACGTGCTTGGTACTAGGGCCGTTGGAGTTGCCTGTAACCTTGACGAAGAGGATCCTCTGCTAATTGACCCCTGCAAGCGTGATCCGATAAACGAGCTATTGTGGGATTTTTCGACCGAACTAACGCTCGTTGAACCCAAAATGGGGGTGACAGGGTACAGTCAGTATGGTGCCTATACGATTCGCACCTGCGCGCTCAATCGCGCGGAGCTCGTTTTGGACCGCATTCCGACAGTCCGTACCCTGAGAGTTATACGGACCCATATTCTGAATCGTCTGGGTGCTTGGGGTGGAGATGCCCTTGAGCTGAGCGATATCTTGGCTGAAGTTGACACTCTCTCCAGTTTCGCGCAGCCGGATCAACCTTATGCTGGAATGGCAACTGCCTTCATCGCCGACTTTCAGCTGGAGCTTGACCGGTGGCGCGATGCAAACGGTCTGCCGCCGTTTTAGCTGTTATCACGGACGCAGCTGTCATACTTCATTCCATTGATTGGTCACTTCAGGGTATGCCCTGAGGTGAGTCTCACCACTAATCGAGCAGAGCTGATCCCAAGGCGCGTGAAGCAGCGTGATAGATCTTTCTTCCGGCGACCGACCCTCTAGAAGGCAAGAGATCTGCTACAGCTTGAACAGCCCGCCAGACGTGGGGCTTCTCGATCAGGCTGACAGCGCGTTCCAAGGCAGTTGACAACTTTTCCCTGATCTCATGATTTTTCAGCCCCGCCATCGTCGCAGCAAAGACCGCCTCTCTGAAGTCGCCCTCCGCCTCAGGACCATTCCAGATTTCGACAGCGTCTTTGTTCAAGAGTTTTGCCTCAGCCGCCGCACCGAAAACATCGATGAGCATCCTAGCCTCTAGCCATGTGTCAACCGCGACGCCCCGATGGCGCGCTGCTTTGAAAGCCGCTTGTCGCTCACTAGGACTTGCCAGTCCATATCCACTAATCCCGGTAGGAAAATAGCTTTCGAGAAAGGTCGAAATTTCTGAGGAAAACATCAATCCGAACGAAGTCGCCTGTACTCGTGACGTCGCGGATCCATCAGCGCTGATGCTTGGTTGCGTTGCAGGCGCAGGACCAACATCTATTCGCACAATGCATTTCGCCGCCGGATAGCCAAATTCTCTAGCTGTGAGGAGCCTTGCTATGGCGTGTCCCGCTTCATGAACCGCGACTTCCCTCGCGATCGTTTTTGGCTTGCTGCCTTCTCGAGCTGCTGCCGCTCTTCTCTCCGCTCGATTCATTTGCCCCCAACCCAATTTGATTTAATCAGATTTGCGTTATTCGGCCGTCGCAAAAAATGCAATCGGACGCACGTAGCTACTGGCGTTCGAATGGTAACATCAACGGCGACTGGTTCACTTCACGGTATGCCCTGAAGTGACGTAACATCACTCTCGCCGGTCGATGTAACATCGGAGTTGACATCGACTATTTGTGACAAGGTAGCCTCGGGCCTAAACCTTGAGGTGACACATCATGAGCCGCATAGGCTACGCCCGCGTCAGCACGACCGACCAAGATCTTGAAACCCAAATAGCCAAGTTGAAGGCTGAAGGCTGCAGTATAATCCGCTCGGAGAAGGTCTCTGGGGCAAGCCGCGAGGGTCGTTCCGAGCTTGCGACCATCATCGACTTCTTGCGGCCGGGGGACGAGCTGCTCGTTACGCGCCTCGATCGGCTCGGCCGTGATACCCGCGATGTTCTGAACCTGATCCACGAATGCGAGCAGAGAGAAGCGTTCGTTACCGTTCTGGACCCGCATGTCTCAACCCGTGGCGAGATGGGCCACATCGTGCTCACGGTGCTAGGAATGGTCGCACAGATGGAACGGCGGTTTATCAAGGAGCGCCAGCGAGAAGGTATTGAAAAGGCCAAGGGCACCGGCATCTACCGCGGTGGGAAAGCTCGTGTTGACTATCGACTTGTATTTGAGATGCACCGAGACAAAGTGGGAGTATCGGAAATAGCTGCGGCTCTTGGATGCTCGCGAATGCAGGTGTACCGAATCCTTAAAGGATCTCCCCGGCAAACGGTCTAGGGATCAGCCGATTGGCTTCAAGGCGAACATGAAACCACAAGAGGCCGCGCTAGAAA
Organism: Mesorhizobium sp. M7A.F.Ca.US.002.01.1.1; assembly: GCF_004022955.1. Taxonomy (NCBI): domain Bacteria; kingdom Pseudomonadati; phylum Pseudomonadota; class Alphaproteobacteria; order Hyphomicrobiales; family Phyllobacteriaceae; genus Mesorhizobium; species Mesorhizobium sp. M7A.F.Ca.US.002.01.1.1. The sequence goes on from NZ_RZQE01000072.1 coordinate 13,135, forward strand.
TTCAGCGGCCGTGGCGCTGCGATCGCGAATAAACTTAGAACCCTGCCAACGAGGACAGCAGTGCGGTCCTCAATCTGTTTTGCGCTCCAACTGTCAGCCGACCCCAATACATCATTCAGCTTAAGACCATTTTTATAGCCGACGGGAAGCCCTTTGCTATCGAGCCTGTCTCTCTTTTCTGAAAAGCTTTTGTTTCCAAGAGCACTATTAAATCCTGAGATAGTAAGATTTCCAATCCTGTGGGCGTGAGACTGAATTAGCGCCTTTGCAACGGCTGCGTCTCCGCCAGCCATCATATCGACCCAATGCGGGGGCACATTTTGCCCTTGTGGAAAAATGTGTTCAATCGACCAAACATACTGTTTGTTATCGACTCTCCAGAGATCAACGGTTGTCTCTCTCGTCATACCCTCCTCTGCAAGAGCGCACAAAACAAAACGAGTCACACCAACGTTCTCTTCGTAGATCGGCCCTTCCAATTTCTCCTGAAAGACCTTGTCGCTAGCTGAAACTGCCCGGAGGTCTTCAATCGCCGCGTCGACCACCCGATCACCTCGGAGAGGGGCCACCTTCTCGATTATCAACATGAATAAGCGGGTCAGATCGCGCGTCGGGGGCGTGTCCGTGAGATTCCTGCGAACAAAGAACCGCGTTAGAAGACGAGCTATCTTGTCCAAATGCGAAGGCTGGAGTTCCAACTCTGATTGCTTGGCAATAAGATACAATAGCAGCAGATGCGACGGCGCACCTTGAATTCGCTCTAGATCCTTCAACGGCTTGTCTAAAATCGAAAGCGCGGAGTTCTGGTTTCTAGAAAGCATTAGCGCATAGGATTCGGCTGCGCTTCGAATCCCTTGGAGCTGTGCGCCTGCATCCTGATTGATCAACCTCTCGTATATCTGAATCAGGTTGGTACGTGTAGCAACTGGGCCAAGAGGATCTTTTCTTTTATCTTTGTCGCTTCTAAACGGCCTATTTAAATCGTCCTTGAAGGCATTATAATAATGCCGGAAGAAGCGCTCTTGAACACTGTAATCGTCGCCGAGGTGCGAGAGCAGCTTGCTCCATACGTCGAAGTAATAATCGACCTTATCGCTCGATGTGGCCTCTGCTCTCGCTAATAGTTTATTCTTTATTAAGTCAATTGCTGTAAGAGGCATCCCGCGATTGTTGAGCGACTCAAATAGAGTATAGGCATCTGCGTGACTGGCAACCTCGATCTTAACTAAACATGCCTGACTTACTTTTTCGAGAAGTTCCAAGATCGATACGAGCGGATCGGAGGAAATATTGGCCGTCTCCTCAATCCGATTCTGGAAATATCGATACGCGCGAAAAATCTTTCGATTTCCTGCATATGCGGGCGCATCGCAGGGGCTTACGGCACCCAATTCAGACAGGACGGCTCGATAGTCATTTAGGTTAAGGTTTTGAATCTGAGGAATAACGCGGAGTTGGTCTATTCCCTTTTTTAGCACAAGCTTGCGCTTAAGATTGAGCATCTCGATCTTCTGATCGTCGTTTAAAATCTGCTCGCGAGATTTTAATGCCTGATAGATAGCGGCAAAGAGGAGGGAAAGGGTGGTCAAACGCTGCTGGCCATCTATAACCTCCAACCGTTGCACATCGAGGCTATCGGTTGTCTGGTTGATACATATGATAGAACCTAGAAAATAACCTCCATCGTTCTCCTGTACATCGTCAAATATTGTCTCCCACTGGTTTTTTCCCCAAGTGTACTCTCTTTGATACCGGGGAATGGCGTAAATAACCGAAGCCTCTATGTCGAAAAGTTGCGAGATTGGATAATTGTTGACCGACTTTATCATCGCGTTGCCGTTATTCCTGCCATTTTGTTATGCCCCGATCCGATAGAATACATCTCGATCAGGGTAGAGAGTTACGAAACGTTTCTAACTGCTTTGCCGCCGTCTGGCTATTGCGTCCCAGAAAATTGTAGCTCCGGGAGAGCCGAGGCTGTCCGTCTGAGGTGAACTGGAGGGTTGTACCAATGGAGAGCCATGAGGGTTATTCGCAGCAATCAAGGGCAACGAACAGGTCCAAGGCGGTCGCCACCGTCAGACCTTGGCCTTCCGCCAACGGGCCACCATGCTTCCCACTGCGAGCAGAAGCATCTCTCCCCTCGCGCCGGGTTTATGCGCTGTAGCCGAATAATATTCCTGACCGGGCACGTGATAGATGTGCTCACCGCGATCGTTGATGTTTCCCTTGATGTCACAGCCCACTCTGCGCACGGCGACGGAGGTCGTCGACCTGAGGGGATAATGAACATTTGGAAGTGAGTGTTGAGTGTCTGTTGCGACATAAGCGAGGGACGCCGTGCCAAGCAGCGCCAGAGAAATAGGGAGGCGAGCGCGCAGAAGCGAACGCCACCAAGGCCTTCGCCGTCTAACCCACGGCTGAACAGAATTTCCCATAACCTCCCCAACGGGAGAATGCTTCTGTCGGGCGGAAGAGTCTAGAGAAAGGCAGGACGCGCTTCGGGCTGCCCCTGCAATCTGATAAAACTTCCCCCAGAAGCAGCGGTGGCTCGTCTGCTCGAAGAATCCCCCGGTCGGCTATGGGCTTACGCTTACGGTGCTTGGCATCGCCTCCCGCCGTCAGGGTGCGCTATCCTCGGCTACGGCAAGCACACCTGAATTGACCGCTCAAAACGTTTTGCTCAAGCACGTTGTGGAGTAATATGCCCTTGTCGTCATCGGCGTCGTTCCTGCCGCTTTAGACATCGGCCCGCGCGGAGGCACTATAGTGACTGCACTTACAAGCGATCTTCGTATTCCGGCTGCGCAGTACATTCGCATGTCGACCGAGAACCAGCGGTATTCTTTAGAGAACCAGATCGCTGCCATCGGGGAGTATGCCGAAAAACGAGGGTTCGCTATCGTCGATACCTACGCCGATGCCGGTAAAAGTGGCTTAACCTTGAAGGGAAGAGATGGCCTGAAACAGTTGTTGGCTGACGTTGTGACTGGCCAGCACTCCTATTCTGCGATTCTGGTTCTGGACATTAGCCGGTGGGGGCGTTTTCAGGATACGGACCAGTCTGCCCATTACGAGTTCATCTGTCGGGACGCCGGGGTCGCGGTCCAGTATTGCGGCGAACCATTCGAGAACGACGGCAGCATGGTCTCGATGATCGTTAAGAACCTGAAGCGAGTGATGGCCGGTGAGTACAGCCGCGAACTGTCTACAAAAGTCTCAAGGGCGCAAACACAGCAAGCACGTCTTGGGTTCAGACAGGGCGGTGGGGTCCTCTACGGGGTGAGACGCCTGCTGGTCAGCGAAGATGGAGAGCATCGATTTCTCCTCGGTCTAGGCGAGCAAAAAAGCCTGAGCACAGATCGCGTTGTCTTTGTGCCCGGTCCACCAGAGGAAATCACAACCGTGCACCGCATTTTCCGGATGTTCGTAAGCCAGCATCGAACAACGACAACTATCGCTCGGAAACTGAACGTCGAAGGTGTCCCTTCAACAAACGGACAGGCTTGGACCCAGAGCCGCGTCAGAACCCTGCTCACAAGCGAGTTGATGATAGGATACTACGTCTACAACGTACGAACGCGACGGATGAAAGGCCCTTCCAGACCAAATCCTCCAGACCTGTGGATCAGAACGCGGGTGATGGACCCAATTGTTGAGCCAAAACAATTTGCGAAGGTTCAACAGGAGATGAGACGCAAAGTCGGGAATGCCTATGCGAAGACGGACATGATCGATAGATTGAGGAGGCTTTTCAGAGAAAAGGGAAAGCTCTCCCAAGGAGTAATTAATGCCTGTCCATACACGGCTTCTTCGAGTTCGTATATCCACCACTTTGGTAGTCTCGTCTCATCTTATGAACTTGTCGGATATAAATGGCCTTGGCAGCAAGGTCTCAGATATACGGATGAATATCTAATTGATGGGATACGAAGACTCCATGCCGAGTTTGGTTATGTCACAGCTAAAATGATCAATGCAGACCCAGACCTTCCAGTGTCTCGTGTGTTCACGTTCCGATTTGGTTCATTAATGCGGGCCTATGCGCGGGCAGGCTTTCCGTCAACTATATGTGAGTCAGTTCGTGCGGGAATGAAAAGGGCGACGGCACATCCTCATTGCAAATTTAAGTGGGGATATACGAATGATCAACTTCTCGATGGACTCCGAAGGCTACACGCAAATTTTGGATATATTACCTCTTCGCTCATCAATGCGGACCCAGACCTTCCTGCGGCTAGTGTGTTCAGATCGCGATTTGGCTCGATACTTCAAGCCTATGAGTTGGCAGGGTTCCCAACTACACGATCAGAGTCACGCTCAGCGGCGAGGAAAAGAGCGAGGGCGCTTTTAGAGGCAGACGACGAAGGCAATCCAAGATCTCTTCGTCCGCGTTGTGTGTAATGGTCGCGCATATAGATGCAGATTCCGAGCTACCTAGGTATCAGGTTTCCTAGCTGGCAGGCTTGCCCTCCGCCAACTCGGAGTTGATCTCTGCGGGGCTTCTACTCGCAACTCTCCGGCGGGCTAAAGATCAACAGGGAAGCTCCGGGCCTCGATCCGGTTCAACTAAGAAGGGGTGTCGGGGTTGATGTCTATTTGTCCTGCGCATCGACTTTTCCAGCCCAATTGAGCGATTCGAGGCAGCGGACAAGGCGGTCGATCGAGAACCTCCCCGTGCGACCGATGACAATGTCGGAGAAGTCGGGCTGTTTCATCCCAAGCATCTCAGCCGCCTTCGCCTGAGTAGGAGTCAGGCGGCGGCGTTTGATAATGGCGCGGATCTCGCGAACCAGCTTGGCCTTGAGCAATTCCTCTTCGGGATTGTCAAAGCCCAGATCCGCAAACACGTTGCCGCCGCTCATTTCGGCGGTGATTTCTTCTTTCATGACTTCGGTCCTTTCCCATAGTTTTCGCGGTAGGCTCCTCGGCTACCTTCAATCGCACCCTCACTAGTCTAGACACGAGGACGCGCTACGCCGCTTTCGCAAATGTCGGCACTGGGTATAGATGGCTATCTGCGCAAAGCTTGCCCATAGGCACTTGCTGGTAGGTGTCGCCTGCTATTATCTGTTCCCGAATGGATACCGAAACGACCGCTCTCCCTGCTGTCAGCAACGATCAGTGGCTTCATGCTCTGAACGCTGCAAACGCATGGCGCGGACGTTGCCTCGATATGTTCGCGCGGAGCGAGGCGGCGGTTAGTGAGACACTTCTGCTG
>NZ_RZQE01000730.1:0-2123 GCF_004022955.1 Mesorhizobium sp. M7A.F.Ca.US.002.01.1.1
GCCTTGCGCAAGGCGTCGAACGCCGCGATGTCCGTCTCGATCGAACAGTCCGGCCGACGACGGCAACCGGTCCTTCATCGGCCGCAAATCCGTGACGTCATCGGGTTCACCTGTCAGATGTGCCCGAGCGCTTGACCAGGGCCAATCCGCCGCCTGCTTTGCCAGTCCGGCGCGCACGGGATTCAGCCCGACATAACGTACCGCCGACAGGAGATGATCCTCGTCCATCGCCACCGCTCCGAAGCGGCCTTGCCAGAAATGCCCGGTTTTCTTTTGCCGCGGTGGATGACCCCGGCATAGGCACGGTGCACCTTGGCAAGCGCACGACGCAGGCCATCCGGGTCAGCCGGCGTCAGGATCAGGTGCACATGGTTCGGCATCAGGCACCACGCCCAGATGCCGACATCGGCGGCACGGCAATACTCGACCAGCAGGTCCTTGTAGAGCGCGTAGTCTTCGGACGTGAAAAACACCTTGGCGCGCCCGTTGCCACGCTGCGTTACGTGGTGCGGCAGACCGGGAACGACAATGCGGGCGAGGCGGGCCATGCGGTCAGTTTATACGCGGCGATGCCGGCGAATAGGGTAAAAAGTGCACTGTCACCGTAATTCGAGCAAACGGGGCAAAAGGTGCACTGTCACCGTAATTCCCACGGTGAAGGCGCACGTCTCGGAGATTCTGCGCAAGCTCAATGTCTACAGCCGCACGCAAGCGGTGATCGACGTTTCGAAGCTGGACAATGCGGAGCTGTTTCGCGATCAGGCGGGGTTTTGAGCTTTTACCCGTCACCTCGTTGCTTCACATGGTGTGGCAGCCCGGGAACGATAATGCGGGCAAGGCGAGCCATGTGATCAATTTACACACAATGACGGCCGGGCGAAGATGGTAAAAGGACACTGTCACTGCAATCCGAGAAGTTGCTCGACACTCTCTCTTGTGATCGGACCATATAGCGGCGGTGTCGATAGGGTTGTAATAACCATCTTTATCCAATTGGCATCTGATCCATAAAATGCTATATCGTCTCGAAGTTCTATTGCGTCTGCCCATGCTTCTAGATCAGTTTTGCTCAAATTTCCATCTAGAAATCTCTTCATAACGCTCTCAACATCTGTTCGATTTAAAATAACAGGATCTCCATCATAATCCCAAGAAAAAGTATTTAAGGCATTTATACATGAATCTATTGGTTTCTCCAATCCTATCAAAGATTTTACCGCCTTTATCCTATCTTCGTTGATCATTTGCTGACCTCGTGATCGTTGACGCTAACCGCTGACCCTTTGTCAGATCCGCTACCGCCGCTTCCGGACTTAGGACTGTCAGCCTTCGATAGCTTATCTTTGTTGGAAACTAGCCCCCCAAGCGGGTCGAACACTTTCTTGCTGTAACTTAGGGTTTTTCCGTTCATGTCGACCACCTTCTCATACGTGGCATAGGAACCGGGAACCTTCCCAGGTGAAACGGTTGTAAAAGTTGCAGTGCCTTTTTGGACAGATATGGAAACATTCTCAGTTGAATTGCTCGGCACTTTACCCATGTAGTTTTTAAAGCTTGACAACTGAGAGGAGCTTAATTTTTCTGTTACTGTATCCAAGGCCTTTTTCATAGCTTCCGACCTGGATAGCGCCACTGCCCCAACTGCGCCAGCCGGAGCAATCAGCCCTGTCTCTGCGGCGACCATTTCGGTGGCAAACATTGCCGCTTCAGGAAAGGCAGCACTTACAGCTGCCGCTGCTTCCGGCGCTGCGACAACAGCTCCAACACCTAACGCGGCAATGCCTCCAATTGCCGCGCCTTTCGCGGCATCTTGCTCGACGTCGGCGAGGGCTTGTACTTGGGTTCCGACTTCCCGGTTGATGTAGCTTCTAGCGATACCCTGTAAATCGGCATGCCCATTGGCGTCACTCTTGTTTACCGGATCATTCTGAGCATAAGCATATCGGTTGGTGCCAACACCTTCCTTGGTCGGATCCCAATCATCCGGCGAAATGAACCTCCCCAGCACCGGATCCATGTATCGTGCATTGAGATACAGCAGGCCGGTCTCGGGATCGAAGCGTTCGCCGATGTAGTTCTTCTGCGTCTGGAAGCCGGTGTTGAGGCTTTCGCCATAGGTGGCG
>NZ_RZQE01000731.1:0-2101 GCF_004022955.1 Mesorhizobium sp. M7A.F.Ca.US.002.01.1.1
GGGGGTATCGCAGCAGGGATCGGCCACGAGGAAGGCCTCATCTTCCGCGCCATCGGCGATCAGCTCGCGCTCTGCCCGCCGATGATCTCGACAGAAGACGATGTGAAAGAAATCATGACGCGCATGGGCCGGACGCTTGAGCGCCTGACCGGTGCGGTTGCCAAGGAGGGACTCGAATGACCCGCATGAAAGCCGAACCGGTCGTCCATATCGACGACGAACGCTTTCGGGTCACCGAATGGCGCTTTGCCGCCGGGGCCGAGACCGGCTGGCATATCCATGGCCATGACTACGTCATCGTGCCGCTTACGGACGGCAAGCTCGGTCTCGAAGGCCCGGACGGCGCGCAGTCGCAAGCCGCCCTCACTCAAGGGGTGCCCTATTCGCGGCGGACGGGTGTGGCCCACAACGTCATCAATGCCGGCGATGCGCCGCTCGCCTTTCTGGAGGTCGAGGTCGTTGAGGCCGGCGACCTCGCAGCCAGGCGGCTCGCCGTGCTCGACCGGTTCCTCGCAGCCTGGAACGCCCGCGACGTGGGCGCGCTGATGGACTGCATGGCTGAGAATTGCGCTTTCCACGGCTCGGCTGGACCCGATGCCGAAGGGCGCAAGCATATGGGGCGTGACGCCGTGCGCGCCGCCTATGCAGCGCTGTTCGATGCTTTCCCGAAGGCCGCGTGGACCAGAGGACGGCACGTCGTGACGGGCGACACCGGGCTTTCATCATGGCGCTTCGTCGGCACCACGGCAGCGGGGCAGCAAATCGAAGTCGACGGCTGCGATATCTTCGCTTTCTCGGGGGAGCTCATAGCGCTCAAGGATTCCTACCGCAAAGCGCGAGGGTAGCGAAAATCTGAATTCATCGGGCAACGAGGGCGGTCCAAGCGGGCCGCCCTCGTTTTTTGTCCAAAGGCAAGATCCTCAAAAGATGAAAGGGCCGGGCTTACCCGGCCCATCTTCTTACTTGAGCAAGGCTTCCATCGGTACCGGCTCGGAAATCGTCCAGTTGCCTACAACACCCGGCTTGCCGGCCTTGGTCTCGACGATCAGGTACCGCGTCTGGTTCTGGTGATGCAGTTCCGGCGTGAAGGTACGAGGCCCGAACAGCGTCGGCTCGTTCTTCATCTTCTCCAGTTCCGCGACGACGGCGTCGGCATCGGTCGTGCCTGCACGCTCCACCGCCTTGGCCCAGACGTCGACCATGACGTAACCCGGAAAGACATACTGGCTCGAGGGATCGGCGCCTGTCTTCGCCTTGTAGGTGGCATTGAACTTCAGCACTTCCGGATTGGGATCGTCGCCATAGATCGATCCCTGAACGGGGACGTAGAAGTTCGTCAGATCGGGCACAGCGGATAGCCAATAACTACCGTCGACGCCCGAGCCATTCAGGATCATGGAGTTGATGCCCGCGGCACGAAGCTGCTTGATGGCCGAGACAGCGCCCGGCATCATCGTGCAAAGCATGATCGCATCCGGCTCCTTCGGCAGAGACTTGATGCGGGTGATCTGCGCGGCGATGGAGGCGTCCTCGTTTTTGAAGGTGTCTTCACCGACAAGCTTCGCGCCCTGGGCTTCGAGCTTCGGCATCATCCAGTCGAAGCCGTCGCAGATGCCCTTGTTGTAGGCCGTCCAGGTATCGAGCAGACGGTAGAAGTCCTTTGCGCCTTTTTCCTTGAATGCCCACTCGGCCATGGTCGCGCCCTGCACGGGCGCCAGCACCGACGCGGAGAAGCTGTGCGGGCCGACACCCTGGATACCGGCCTTGACCGATTCCGCGCACAGGAAGAAGGAGATACGGCCCGCGTCCTCGGCCGCGAGCGCAGCCGGCGATCCGAAGTCGTAGTCGCACGAGACGACCACGAGATCCGCGCCCTGGTCGAGCACGGAGAGGCCCGCCTTGGCGCCTTCGGCCCGGTCGGACTTGGTGTCGGCCTTGACGACCTTGATCTGCTTTCCAAGCAGACCGCCAGCCGCATTGATCTCGTCGATGCGGATCAAGGCCGCCTCCTGCGCAGGCTTGTCATAGGCTTCCATGAAGCCCGACTCCGCAGTGGCGAAGCCGATGACGATGGTCTTGTCATCGGCCAGGGCCGGGTATG
>NZ_RZQE01000732.1:0-2089 GCF_004022955.1 Mesorhizobium sp. M7A.F.Ca.US.002.01.1.1
TTCCTGTGTAGGCCGGCTTTGAATCAGAAAGCAGTTGACGGACCTTCGACCACGCGCCATCGGCCCCAATGACAAGGTCGCAGGTCACCTTTGAGCCGTCCATGAAGGTGATCTCATGGCGATTGTCGTCGGTAGCTGCCACGGACGTGACCTTATGGTCCCAATGGATCATATCGGCCGGGATCGAATCGATCAGCATCTTGCGAAGCTCGCCCCGGTCCACTTCAGGACGCTCGCCGCTGTGGCTGCCCGGCCTGTCGAACAAGATATGACAGTCCTTGTTGACAATCCGTTTTGCATCTTCGCCAGGACGGACGAGCTGAAGAAACGAGTCAAACAGACCTGCGGATTTGAGGGCGAGCTGACCGTTATATGCGTGAATGTCGAGAAGTCCCCCCTGCGCTCTCGAGGCGGAGGAGGCGTCGGCTTCATAGAGCGTGGCTGAAACGCCATGGACATGAAGAACGCGGGCAAGCGTGAGGCCACCAAGGCCCGCACCAATGATTGCAATACGATTTCGCATTTTTAGCGCTCCAATGCATCCGTCGGAATGACGGTTGCCATGAGCCCGACTTCTCGTCGGGCGGTTGCTCTCGGAGACGCTGGCCGAACCGTGCTGTGCACAGTTGACGTGTACTCACCTGCCTGACGAAGGTGACAATGGTCAGGCAGTTGTTTTTCGCGACGGAGCCTAGAATAGGTCGGCTCCTTGCACGAAACAAGGTCCCGCTTCCCAGAAGCCACCCCGGTTTGTAGAAGGCCTTTCGCAGCCAATGTCCCGCAATGGCGCGCTTGAAAGACAGGACAAAGGCTGGTCGGTTTACGACCTGACACGACTCCGATTATCAGGAGGAGCCGTTTTCCGCGTCCATTTCCGCTATATCCTGGAACCTGTCGGCGATGCGGGCGTGAACACGTCCGCCATTGGCGGCACCGATGGCAACCAGCACTTCATCGGCACCCGGTGCATCGGCGATCTGGAAGTTCGCGGTGATGAAATGCGAGCGCCTCCCATTCTCGCTCTTGTGCATCATCGGCAGCGACATCAGCGCGCCAGCGGCGTTCCGGGTGTTGCAGAATTCGAGATAGGTCGTGCCGCCAACCGCGTCACGGAACAGATTGCCGAAACGCAGCGTGTGGATCAACGCCGAGGCGTGTTCGATTTCGCCATTGATACCGACGGCCGCGGCCTTGCCATAGGATTCGATCTCGGCCGGCGGCATCAGTGCAATCAGCCGTCGCGTCAGTTCGGCGCCGAGCCTGGGGGCTACCTCGATGATCTCAGGGCGAAGATTTTCGACGAAGCCACGGCCCGCCCACGGGTTCTTCAGCACGGCGGCGACGACGATCGATGTGACCGGCTTGCCGGCCGCCTTGCCGCCCTCGATCAGAACTTCGTCGATGAAGGTGCAGACTTTCCTGATTTCCATTCGCGCCAACGGTCCTTCCTGCCCAAACTCGAAAGGGCCAGGCTAGGAAGGCGCGCACCACGCGTCTTCCTCTGCTTCAGAGGAAAAACCGGATGTCTCGCTCTCGGAAGACGTGTAGCTTCACTCGGCCGCGAATTGCTTATATCGGCGCTCGCAGTCCCAACAGGAACAGATCGGTCAGCCGGAACAGTCGCACCAGTGAACCATCAGTCGCAAATCCTGTCGTTACGCGACGCCGCCAGCCTGATCAACTCAGGCGGCGATCTCAGCACGGTGTTGCGTGATCTGGTGTTGGCCGCCTGCCGGCATGCCGGATGGACGATGGGGTCGATCATGAGCATCGACGCACCGCATGGCCATGCTTACGTGATCGTTCGCCATGACCCGACCTTGATCCAGCGGTCGCTCCCCGACCGCTGGGAACTCGCCACCAGTCCGTCGATCGTCGCCCTGCAACGCAACGAGGCCGTCTATATCAGGGATGCCCGGGTCTCGGAGGAGTTTCCTGGCTATCGCATGGAGGCTTTCGAACGCGACTACCGCAGCGTTCTGGTAATGCCGATGAGTTGCCTCGACGAGGCCGGAAGGCCGATGGTGCTCAGCGTCATCTCGCGAGAGATCATGGACGTCAGCGCCGACGATCTCGCCTTCATCGGGAT
>NZ_RZQE01000733.1:0-2064 GCF_004022955.1 Mesorhizobium sp. M7A.F.Ca.US.002.01.1.1
ATTAGAAATCGCGCTGGAAGCGGAGGAGACCGCCGACATTGTTCTTCTTGGTTGCCGCGACCCAGACGGAGTCGTTGTCGATGGCGCCCTGGCCGACGCGCTGCCAGTCGACTTCGGCCGTGACCGTGAGGCCAGGAACAACGGTGTAGGCGACGTTCGCCGCGACGCCGATATCCTTCCAGTCGTCATATGACGCCTGGAGGTTGAACGAGGTCTTTTCGTTGAACTTGTAGGTGCCACCGCCCCACAGAGCCCAGTTACCGCCCCACTGCTTGTAAAAGCCGCGGCCGAGCGCGTCGATGTTGTTGGTATGGTCGTTGAGGTTATCGTCGGTGCCGTAGCCGGCCATCAAGAACAGCGACAGTTCGTTGGTGGCGTTCACGTCCAGGCGAACCTTGCCGGCGACTTCCTCGTAGTTGCTGTCATACGACACAACACCGGTGATGGCGCCCCAGCCTTGCGTGTACTTCAGACCGCCGACGACATGCGGAACATAGCTGTCGATGGTGCCAACCTCACCCGAACCTTCTTCGAGCGAAACCACGGCCGAGAGGCCATTGCCGGCATCGAAGTAGTACTGAATGACGTTGGTCTGGAAATTGCCGTACGGGACGATCGTGTCGTTGATGACGTTGCCGGCATAGCCGATAAACGTATCAAAGGCCGATTCGTCAGCGCCGACGCGCAGGCCGCCGAGCTGGATCCAGGCGAATTCCAGAGCGCTGCTCTTGTTGCGGGCCTGCCAGCCGTCGCCATTACGGTTGGGGTTCGTAGTGCCGCCGGGCCCCGAGTTATCGCCAAAGTCGCCGTAGTTGTTGCCGAAATTGATGCGGTATTCGGTGTAGGTCTTCAACGTGCCGAGTTCGGTTTCCTGGCCGGTCCAGGTCTTCAGCGTGAAGCGGGTGTTCTTCCAGTAGGTCGAGTTGTCGTCGCCGTGCTGGTGATCCGTAACGTGGTTGACGCCATCGAACGAGCCGCCGTCACCCACGCCGACATCATAGCGGACATAGCCGCCGATGCGCAGGCAGGTCTCGGTGCCGGGGATGTAGAAGTAGCCAGCGCCGTAGACGTCGCAAATCTTGACGTATTCAGCGGGTTCCGGCTCGGCGACGACGACGGCGTCGGCGGCGCGCGCACCGGAAACTGCGATCAGGGCCGCAGCGGAGCCGAGGAGAAGGCTCTTGATGTTCATTTTCTGACCTCCAGTCAGAATCGGATGAAACAGCGGCTTGCGGAGAGTCAGGCGACGCCACAGGAACGGCGCTTCCTTCGACTATCAATTTGTTATTGTTAGGAGATTTGTCCTGCGAAGCGCGCAGCGCGAAGCAGGATGGCGGAGAGGATGGGATTCGAACCCACGAGAAGCTTTTGACCTCTACTCCCTTAGCAGGGGAGCGCCTTCGACCACTCGGCCACCTCTCCGTTGCGCCGCTGGATAAAGAAAAGCGCTGGCACAATCAACAAGCCCGCATCATTATCTGAAAAAATAAGAAGGCGCCGAACCGCGATCTTCCATGCATGTGGCGGTTCTGCGGTTGTTTCCTGGCTAGCGACTCGGGAACTCGCCATGATTCCGTCGGTCCATCGCCGGATTCGGCGGCAAACAAGGGGTTGCGGCGGGCCTGATGGTTAACGAGAGCTTTCTGAGTGAGGCCAAATCGTGTCATTTGTGCAACAACGCCAGGGGATAGCAGCCAGGCAGCCCTTTCACCGGTACGATCGTGGTTGAACGCCGCCGCCTCATGAGTAATGTCGATTTCGAAGGAGCGGCGCGGTGCGCATCTTTTTCGGTAGTGGGGATGGGGCAGGGAACGCTGTCCTTCAGCAAAGAATACCCAGACCCGTTTTTTAACTTTTGACTGGAGGTCAGAAAATGAACATCAAGAGCCTTCTCCTCGGCTCCGCTGCGGCCCTGATCGCAGTTTCCGGTGCGCGCGCCGCCGACGCCGTCGTCGTCGCCGAGCCGGAACCCGCTGAATACGTCAAGATTTGCGACGTCTACGGCGCTGGCTACTTCTACATCCCCGGCACCGAGACCTGCCTGCGCATCGGCGGCTATGTCCG
>NZ_RZQE01000734.1:0-2062 GCF_004022955.1 Mesorhizobium sp. M7A.F.Ca.US.002.01.1.1
CTTCTGGGCGATGGCGCTGGCGATCGCCCGATCAAGGGTCGTCTCGGCATTGTAGGCGGCAATAACGAAGGAAACATCGGGGATAGAGCTGACGTCAGGCTGCACGCTTGCCTCCCTGCTGTGGCGACGGCTGGCCATAGAGGCGGATTTCGCGGATGCCGACGAGGCCGCTGACGACACCAAGATGCATAATGCCGCGCAGCACGCTGCGGTTCCTGCGTACCGGACTGACGACGACCGGAAGTGCCGAGGCGAAGCAATAGATGGCCTTTGCCGAGGCCAGGCCGACCTGCTTGGCCAGACCGATTCCGCTGGCGCTGCTGCCCAGGAGATGGCCATGCGTCTGGCCGACGCGGAAGCGGCGGCGGCCGAGCCAATCGAATGCCGCCCTGGAGCGCGGCACCACCTCCTCGACCCATGCCTCGGGCGAGAAGGCGATGCGGCCGCCTGCCTTGTGCATCTGGTCGAAGAATTCGGTGTCCTCGCCGCCGGTCTGGCCACGCGCCAGGCTGAAGCGGCGGCCGCGCAGGCTGTCCGAGCCCATCCGCAGCAGAACGTTGCAGGTGTAGCCGGTCTGGATCTCGCCGCGCACCCAGACGGGCAAGGTCGAATGGAAATCGCCGCGCCGCATCCAGTCCGGCGCGTCCGGGCGATAGCGCGCCCTGACCGGGCCGAGCACGGCGGCGGCACCGCTTTGCTGCGCCATCGCGACCAGTTCGGCAAGCCATGGCGTCGTGGCCGTCTCGTCGTCATCGATGAAGGCGACGAAATCCGCGGTGCTCGCATCGAGGCAGGCGTTGCGGGCGATCGAGATGTTGCGCGCCGGGGCGTGCTGATAGTGGATCGGCACCGTCAATTCCCGCGACAGCGCCGCCACCAGGTCACGGGCCGATGGGGTGTCGTCATTGTCGGCGACGACGATGCGGACATCGAATCCCACCGGCATCTCCATGGCGTCGAGCGAGCGCAGCGTGTCGGCCAGTTCCGGCCGGCGGAACGTGCAGACGCCGATGTCGATGCTGCGGTCCTTTGCCGACACCGCCATCAGGCCACTCCTCGTCGCGAGCCGAGGCCGAGAAGCTGCAGCCAGAAGCCGACCGACCAGCCAAGATGCATGACCATGGCCGAGACACCGGCCAGCGCAACGTCGGCCTTGCGCTGGCGGATAGCCGCCACTAGCCCGTAGCCCAGGCAAACCGACGCCCACAGCAGCAGCGGCATCGCCGCCAGCCAGTGCACGAAGGAGAAGGCCGCCAGCAGCACCACCGGGAACACCAGCAGCGGCACCATCTGCCTCACCTTCGGGATGACGCGATGCTTCAGTACATTCTTGGCACGCCCGCGACCGTAGCCGAGATACTGGAAATAGAGGCCTGAGAGCGAGGCACGCGGGTAGTAGACCATCTGCGTCTTGCCGCTCATCCAGATCTTGTAGCCGGCCTTGCGCAGGCGATAATCGAGCTCGGCGTCCTCGTTGTGGCTGAACGTTTCGTCATAGCCGCCGACGGCACCGAACGCCGATATCCGCATCAGTGCATGATGGCCGTGATCGATCCACTGTCCCTGCGAAAGATGCCTATGCTTCGAGCCGCCGGTGCCGAGCTTGGAGTTCTGCGCCGCGGCCGCCGCTTTCTGCACGGCACCGCTGCCGCTGGTCAGCATCGAAACGACAACCGAATCCGCTGATGTAGCCAGGGCTTCCTCGACCAGCCGGTCGCAATAATCGTCGGGATAACCGCCATGCGCATCGATGCGGATGAGATAGTCGGCACCATCGCCGAAAGTACCGACGGCGAGATTGATCGCCGCGCTCTGGATACGCCGCTTGTTGTGGAGCAGGATAACCCGCGGGTCCCTGGCAATGACGTCGTCTACGATGGAAAGCGTGCCGTCGGTGCTGCCGCCGTCGGCGACGATGATCCGGGCGCCAAGCCGGGCGGCCGCGGGCCGCAATTGATCGAGCAGCGCACCGATATGGGCGGCTTCGTTCAGGCATGGGATGACGATCAGGCTGGATGAGGGTTTTTCCGTCTGCATCATCAACCTCTGTCCATCTTGCCCC
>NZ_RZQE01000735.1:0-2056 GCF_004022955.1 Mesorhizobium sp. M7A.F.Ca.US.002.01.1.1
GAGCGCGATGTCGTCGACGACCTGTCGTGGTGAGAGGGCCAGATTCCCGAATTTCATGCTCTAGCCCCTCGCAATCGCATGGAAGAAGGTGCCGCTGACATGGCCGCGCCGGTAGCCCGAGGCGCCGATCGGATTGCCCTGGCCGTCGGCAAGGTCGGCCAGCGGCTCGTCATTGCCGGTGGCCGTCATCTGCGCATAGTGGAATTCGTGGCCACGGATCAGCGCGCCCTGTGCACCCAGCGGACAATCGGCACGCAGCCGCGCCTCGCGGTAGCCGAGGTTCATCTTGCGCCTGGCGAAGCTGGTGGCGTGGCCGAGCAGGCCGAGCATCGCATGCGTTTCGCCCGACGCGTCCTCCAGAGCTTCGCCGAGCACCATGAAGCCACCGCACTCGCCATGGATGGGCTTCGTCGCGGCGAAACGCGCCATGCCGGCGCGGAAAGTCGCGGCGGCGGCGAGCTTGCCGGCGTGAAGCTCGGGATAGCCGCCCGGCAGCCAGCAAACGTCGCAGGTCCCGTCGGGCGCTTCGTCGACGAGCGGCGAGAACGGGACGATTTCCGCACCCGCCTTGCGCCAGTAGGCGGCGACATGCGGATAGAGGAAGGTGAAGGCGGCATCCTCGGCCAGCGCGATGCGTTGGCCGGGCGGCGCCAGCGCGTCGTCGAAACCGCCGGGCGCCGGAGTGAGGGGCGTCGCCAGGGCCATGATCGCATCGAGATCGAGCGACTTTTCCGCCATGTCGGCCAGCCTGTCGAGATGCGCCATCAGGTCGTCATATTCGCCAGCCTGGACAAGGCCGAGATGGCGCTCGGGCAGGTTCAGCGTGGGATCGCGCAGGATGGCGCCGACGACCGGCAGGCCGATCGCCTCGATGGCCTCGCTGCACAGCTTGCGATGGCGCTCGCTGCCCAGCCGATTGAGCGCGACACCGGCCATGCGCACGTCAGGATCATAGGTGGCAAAACCCTTGGCGACAGCCGCCGCCGTGGTCGACTGGCCGGAGACGTCGAGCACCAGCAGCACCGGCAGGCCGTAGAGGCGGGCGAGGTCGGCGGCCGAGCCGGTTCGACCGGGAGCCGCGGGTATCCCGTCGAACAGTCCCATGGCGCTTTCCAGGATGACGAAATCGGTGTCATCGGCGGCTTGCGCGGCAAGCCCGTTGAGCAGCGATGGCGGCATCGCCCAGCTGTCCAGATTGACACCGGAGAGGCCCGTGGCGGCGGTGTGGAAGCCGGGGTCGATATAGTCGGGGCCGGATTTGGCGCCGCGCACTTTCAAGCCGCGCCGGGTCAGCGCGCGCAGGATGCCGATGGTGACGCTGGTCTTGCCGGAGCCGGAGCGCGGCGCGCCGATGATGATGGCGCGGGCCGTCATGCTTGCCCCGCCAGGGCCGCGCGCATGGCAACGATGCCGCCGACGACGATCAGCGCCGGCGAGGCGAGACCGGCGGCCGCTGCTTCCTCGGCAATGGTGGCGAGCGTGGCGACGACGGTTCGTTCCTGCGGCGTCGTCGCGGCGACGATCACTGCCGCCGGTGTCGACGGCGCCAGCCCGCCATCGAGCAGTGCTGCGGCGATCAAGGGCAGATTGGCCATGCCCATATAGACGACCACAGGCTGGCCGGTGCGGGCGATCGCTGCCCAGTCGAGATCGTCATCGGTGCCGGCGGCGTGGCCGGTGGCCAGGATCACCGCCTTGTTGATGCCGCGCATGGTGGCGGGGATGCCGGTCGCGGCCAGCGCACTGAGGCCCGAGGTCAGGCCGGGCAGTACGCGGAACGGGATACTTTCCCGCGCCAGCGCCAGAGCTTCTTCGCCGCCACGGCCGAAAATATAGGGATCGCCGCCCTTCAGCCTGACGACGCGGCGGCCTTCGCGTGCGAGCCGGACCAGCAGGGCGGTGATGTCGTCCTGTTTCATCGACGGTTTGCCGCCGCGCTTGCCGGCAAAGAAAAGCTCGGCATTCTCCGCAACTGCGACAATGTCAGGGGACACCAGTGCGTCGTAGACCAGCGCATCCGCCTCGGCCAAAGCCGCCAACACTTCAAGCGTCAGGC
>NZ_RZQE01000736.1:0-2035 GCF_004022955.1 Mesorhizobium sp. M7A.F.Ca.US.002.01.1.1
ATTTTGTGCTCCTGCTCGCCTTTTGGCGATCACTGTCTGTTCAGTTTGCCGGCATCGGCCCAAAGCGGATGCGGAAGCGCCGGTTTTCACGGCCCTTCTTCTCGATCTTGCCGATGTGGATTTCGCCGACTTCGCCAGTGCTCTTCACATGGGTGCCGCCGCAGGGCTGACTGTCCACCGAGGCGTTGTCGCCGATACAGACCAGGCGGATCTTGCCGGTGCCGGCCGGCGGCCGGACGTTCTTGGATTTCACCAGGCCGGGATTGGCGGCCAGTTCCTCGTCACTGATCAGCCTGACAAAGATCGGATGATCGGCCCGCACCAGCTCCATCAGCCCGGCGGTGATGTCCTCCTTGGTGAAGCCGGCATCCGGAGCGTCGAAGTCGACACGGCTGTCGTCCTCGGAAACGGCGGCACCGGTGATTGGAAACGGACAGACGACGGTGAGCAAATGGCAAGCCGCATGCATGCGCATCAGGAGATGCCGGCGTTCCCAGTCGATGGCCAGCCTCACCGTCTCGCCGACCTGTGGCACTGCTTGCTCCGGCGCCGGCACATGGATGATCTCGTCCTTGGTCTCGCCGGTGAGGGTAGCGGCAATGGCGATGCGGCTGCCGTCCGCGCGTTCGAGATAACCGGTATCGCCCGGTTGGCCGCCCGAAGTGGCGTAGAAGATCGTCCGGTCGAGGATGATGCCGCCGCGATCGTTGACGGCAACGATCTTCGCATCCGCCGTGCGCAGATAGGCGTCGTCGCGAAACAGGGCATCCGTCCTGTTTGCCATCACGCGACCTTTTCGAACGGCACCGAAATTGTGCTCTTCAGCTCCATCCAGCCTGGCACCGGCAGTTGCTTCTCGCGCAGGAATTCCGGGTTGAACAGTTTTGACTGATAGCGCGTGCCGTAGTCACAAAGAATGGTCACGATGGTGTGGCCGGGACCCAATTCCCTGGCCAGGCGGATCGCGCCGGCAATGTTGATGCCGGTCGAGCCACCGACGCAAAGCCCCTCTTCCTGGATCAGGTCGAAGACGATCGGCAGCGCATCCTCATCGGGGATCTGGAAGGAAAAGTCCGGCGTGAACCCTTCGAGATTGGCGGTGATGCGCCCCTGCCCGATGCCTTCGGTGATCGAGCTGCCTTCGGACTTCAGCTCGCCGCTGGTGTAGAAGGAGTAGAGCGCGGCCCCCAGAGGGTCGGCCAGCGCGATCTTCACATCCTTGCTTTTCGCCTTCAGCCCAAAGGCGACGCCGGCCAGCGTGCCGCCGGAACCGACCGCCGAGACAAAGCCATCGACCTTGCCCCCGGTCTGGCTCCAGATTTCCTCCGCTGTGGTGCGGATATGGCCGTCACGGTTGGCAACATTGTCGAACTGGTTGGCCCAGATGGCGCCGTTCGGCTCGGTCCGCGCCAGTTGCTCGGCCAGCCGCCCCGACAGTTTCACATAATTGTTGGGGTTCTTGTAGGGCACGGCAGGCACTTCGATCAGTTCGGCACCGAGCAGCTTGATCGTGTCCTTCTTCTCCTGGCTCTGTGTGTCGGGAATGACGATGACGGTGCGATAGCCGAGCGCCTTGGCGACCAGCGTCAGCCCGATGCCGGTGTTGCCCGCCGTTCCCTCGACGACGACACCGCCGGGTCTCAGCAGCCCACGCTGCTCGGCATCGCGGATGATGAACAGGCCGGCGCGATCCTTGACCGACTGGCCCGGATTCATGAATTCGGCCTTGCCCAGGATCTCGCAACCGGTTTGTTCCGAAGCTTTGTTGAGGCGGATCAAAGGCGTGTTGCCGATCGCGTCGATCACAGAACGGGGCATTCAGGATTCCTTGTGTAGGTGCGCCGAAACCCTAGAAACCCGAAGCTGCAGTTTCAAGGCAAGAATTTGTCTGGTCCAGTCGCATTTGCGGTACTGTAGTTGCGTCAGCGCTTCCCGAAACCGACCTCTTGCGCCACAGCTCATTTTCCGGCTGACGTTGAAAAGCAGCTTTTCATTCGATTTCTTCATCGCTAGAGCAAAGCACCAACAAGTCGAC
>NZ_RZQE01000737.1:0-2031 GCF_004022955.1 Mesorhizobium sp. M7A.F.Ca.US.002.01.1.1
GCGTCAAACCACGTCCCCGCCCCTGCGGCGCCAGCAGCGGCTCACCGACGACTTCCTCCAGCCGCTGCATCTGGGCGGTCACCGCCGAGGGCGAACGGCCGATGCTTGCAGCCGCCTGGGCCAGCGAGCCGCTGTCGACGAAAGCAAGGAAGGTTCGGAGCAGATCGGGATCGAGCGTTTCCATACTTCGATACTATCGAAGTATCATTTAAAAACAATTCGATTTTTTTGACTAAAAGGTGGTGGCATGGTTGTTTCAACGGCGATCGGACGCCGCTCAAGCCAAGGAGAAGAAGAATGCCTATCATCAACATCAGCGTCACCGGCAAACCTGACGCGGCGCTTTCCGCTCGCATCGCAAAGGAGGCCACAGAAATCACCGCGACGCAGCTGCGCAAGGACCCGACGATCACGGCAGTTGCCGTGTCCTATGTCGATCCGCAGCACTGGTTCGCCGGCGGCAAGTCGCTGGCCGAGCACGGCACCAACACGTTCTGGCTTGATATCAAGGTGGTCGACGGCACCAACACCAAGCTTGAGCTGGAGGCCTATCTGAAGGCGATCTTCGCAGCCTTCGGCCGTCTGCTGGGCGGCGTGCACGAGGAGAGCTACGCCTTCGTGCATGAAGTGCCGGCAGCCGCTTACGGCTATGGCGGCAAGACGCAGGAATTTCGTTTCATCAGTGGACGGCTGCAGGCGGCGTGAGAAGCAGCTTCCCGCACCAAGGGAAGCAAAAGCTCCGCATTGACCTTGCTCCCACATCGTCTAGGTTCTGGCCGACACGGCCGCAAAGAGCCGAGATGCTAAAAACGTTGGGAGAGACGCGGCATGATCCTGACACTGGCGCTGCTTGCGGGTCTTGTTCTGGCCTGGCTCCTGATTGGCGTGGCGGAAAAATTCCGCCTCGGCCTACGCTTCACCCAGGCGCTGCTCTATGTCCCGTTCAAGCTTGCCTACCGGATCGGAGACAGCCGCATCAGGATCGCCCGCAAGGCGCAGGCCCCAGTCATCTACGTCATCTCTCATCAATCGCGCTTCGAGCCGGCGCTGATGCTGTCGCTGCTGCCGGAAGACACGCTGCATATTCTCGATGAGGTCTCGGCGCGCTCGCCGTGGCTCGAACCTTGGCGCGAGCTTGGCCGTACCATCGCCTTCAACGCCGAACATGTCTTCGTCAGCCGCCGGCTGGTGCGGGTGCTGAAGGGCAAGGGCCGGCTCGCTGTCTATCTGCCGGATGCAGTCGAGCCCGACGTCAAGACGTTTCGGTTGTTTCGTGCCGTCACCCGCATCGCCATGCAGGCCGATGCCAAGATCGTGCCGATCTTCGTCGGCGGCGCGCGCAGCCTGCCGGTGTCGCTGACGCCTGGGGACAAGGCGCCACGACACTGGTTTCCGCAACTGTCGATCAGCGTGCTGGAGCCGATGACCATCACTGAGTTGGTGGCGCGCAACCCCGAGCAGGCCTCGAACACCAACGCGCTGTTCGACCGTGTCGCCGAGGCGCGGCTCTTCGGCACCAACCTCGATCGTGGCCTGTTCCTGGCCATGCGCGATGCCGCCGACCGCGTCGGCGCTTCGCATATCATCATCGAGGACGTGATCTCCGGCGCGCTGAGCTACCGCAAGCTGTTCATCGGCGCCCGCGTCCTGGGCAGGCGCTTCGAGGCGGTAACGGCTCCGGGCGAGGCAGTCGGCGTGATGCTGCCCAATGCCAATGGCGTCGTGCTGTCGCTCACCGGCCTTCTGTCGGCCGGCCGGGTGGCGGCGATGATCAACTACACGGCCGGGCCGGCGAGCGTCACCGCGGCCGTGCGCACGGCGGTGATAAGGACCGTGATTTCGTCCCGCGCGTTCGTCGAGAAGGCCGACCTTGCCGATATCGTCGCGGCGGTCGAAAAGGGCGGCGCCAGGCTTCTCTGGCTCGAGGATGTGCGGGAGAGCGTCACCGCGCTGGACAAGCTTGCCGCCGCCTTGCTGTGGCGCTGGCCGCTGCAGCGACAGGACGCGGCCAAGCCGGCGGTGATCCTGTTC
>NZ_RZQE01000738.1:0-2003 GCF_004022955.1 Mesorhizobium sp. M7A.F.Ca.US.002.01.1.1
CATCAAGGAAGATGAAGGTCTGACGGCCGCGACTGGCGAATTTGGCGATCACATCATTCAGCTTGACGGCGTGCGCCGTCAGCTTGTCCAGGTTTTCCGGATCGGGCGTATCGATCGGTAGCAGGTAGTTTTCGCCCTGCACCTGCATGCCGTGGCCGGCGTAGAAGATCAGCACGGCGCTGCTTTCGGGCAGCTTCGCCTCGGCGTCATGGAAAAGCTTGACGAAGCCATCGGCGGTAAGATCGGTTCCAGTCAGAACCTCAAAGTTCAGCCGCTTCAGGCTGTCGGACAGTTTCGTCGCATCGTTGACCGCGTTGGCGAGGTGCTCGAGACGCTTGCTCTGGTAGTTCGTGTTGCCGATGACGATCGCCAGCCGGTTGCGCGGCTGTAATGAGGCGTTCTGTTCGACCGCGGCGCGAACGTCGATCGTGCTCAAAATCGCGAAAAGCATGAGCAGAGGGATGCGCAAGTATCCGTGGCGGTGGGTCATATCGGCATGCTCGTTCCAGCCTGCGTCAATCTTGATCCGGCGGCCTTCGAACGCACCAGACGCAAACGCAATCTGCCCGAGCGTTTGGACCCCGTGCCGCCAAAGGCCCGCAAATTTTTATACCAAGTATCCTGTCAAAGATAGGAAAAAGGGATTTGTATGCAGTCACTGGACCGTGGAGGGCTCGATGCCGACCAAGATCAACCTCGCGCTGCCGGTTTACGGAGCAGCCTACAAAAGCGTATTCGTTCGCAGCCTTTTTGCGGCCCTGACTCACGAAAGCCTTTCCAGCTACGCGTTCACGCTGTCGGAAATCGAGTACACGGATATACCGTTTTCTCGGAACTATCTGCTCACGAATTTCTACTACAAGAAGCTGGACTGCAGTCACATCCTGATGATCGACAGCGACATGGGCTTTTCGCCCGATCTCATTGCCGCGATGCTGGCGCTCGACAAGCCTGTAGTCGGCACTTTGTATCCGCGGCGTCTGGTCGACCTTCGCAAACTTCACTCGCTGTCGAAACTGCCGTTCGACAAGGCCTTTGCGCAAAGCCTGGAGTTCCTCGGAACCATCATCGAACCGCGGCAGGAGATGGGCGGCTTTGTCCGGGTATCGCTATGTGGCACGGGTATCTTCTTGGTTTCGCGCGACTGCGTCGCCAGGATAATTGAGAAACTGCCCGAAACGGTGAACCGGTCGCGCTACAGAAAAAACAAATACGCCGCACAGTTCGAGAGCTTTCTGACGCCATTTTCGAAGATCGTGACGCCGGACGTGGACTTGCCTACCGATTTTTCTTTTTGTCATCGCTGGGCCCAGCAGTGCGGCGGGGAAATATGGGCAAGTTACGACCGCAAGGTTGCCCACGCGGGAAGCCTGACCGTTTCGGCAGCCTATTCTGACCTCTAGATGTTCGCGTCCTTGTACCGCGTTGTACTGCATCTGAGCGGTTCAATCTGAGTTCGATAGTGACCTTGTCGCCACACATGACCTTATAGTGGCCTGAGAGCGAACGCCTAACCATTGCCGACGAGCAGCGCGCTGCGTACACTGCCTGTCAATCAAGTCAACGAGCCCCATTGAAGGGCCGGTGATTTATTGTAATTGCCTTAACTGTGACGGTATCGATTCTCGTAAGGTGGGATCGAATGAGAGTGCCGCGCGAGGCCTATCAATTGGCGGGTGTTTCGTTGCTTGCGTTAGCGGCGGCATCCACGTTGCAGATATCTGGCGCGGAAGCGTGCTCGGCTATCGCAAGCGGTGCTGGTACAACAGTCGGCTCAGGCATCTCGGCCGAAACGACGTTCGAAACGACATCGGTCACGGTCGAGTGCAGCACAACTGGAAACGTCCAGGATGTCGGCGGCGTATTCACGACGGGGTTCGCGGGATACAAGGGGCAAGCCAACGACTCGTCGACAGTCATCGTCAACGATTATGACGGAAACGGCGATGACATTGTTAGCATCTTTGGCGGTATCCTGGACAACAGCACGCCTACCCCTGTCT
>NZ_RZQE01000739.1:0-1999 GCF_004022955.1 Mesorhizobium sp. M7A.F.Ca.US.002.01.1.1
AGCGTCGTCAGGCCGGTCAGCGCGTTCTCGAAGATCGGCAGCAGGCCATAGAGAAACAGCGCGATCAGTGTCGGCTTCTCGCCGAAGCCGACGGCCGGCACGGCGAGTGCCAGCACCGCCACGGGCGGAAAGGTCTGGCCGATGTTGACCAGGCTGCGCGACAGCGGCAGGAATTCGGCGCCGGCGGGCCTGGTGACCAGGATGGCAAGCGCCACCGCAACGATGGTTGCTGCCACGGTGGCGATCAGAACCGTGCGCAAATGCAGCAATGTCAGCGTCAGCAGGCTGCCCTGGTTGTAGATCACCGGCGCATTGTTTTCGGTCAGCGGCTTCAGCAGCGGCACGAACCAGCCGGGATTGGTGACGAAGGCAACGAGCAGCATCACCAGGGCAAGTCTGAGCAGCGATGGAAGCCAGGCCTTCATGCGGGCCTCGCCGCGCGCTTCACCAGCCCGTCGACGGTGACGCGGCCAAGCGGCTTGCCATCGGCGCCTTTGACCGGCAGCGCCGGCCGGCCCGTCCACAACAATTCGGCCAGCGCGTCACGCTGGCTGGCGTCGCCGGGGATCGCCTCGCCTTCGGCGGAGCCCTTCTCCACGGCATCGCGGACCCGACCGAGCGACAGCAGCCGGAACGGCCTTTCGCTGGCGCCGACCAGGGTCTCGACGAAGGCGCTTGCCGGCTTTGCCAGGATCTCGGCGGGCTTGGCGTATTGCACCAGCTTGCCGGCATCCATGACCGCGATCTTGTCGCCCATATGCACGGCCTCTTCCATGTCGTGGGTGACCAGGATGATGGTGGTGCCGAAGCGCTTCTGGATCGCCAGCAGATCTTCCTGCGCCTTGTTGCGGATGATCGGGTCGAGGGCGCCGAACGGTTCGTCCATCAACAGCACGTTGGGCTCGGCGGCGAGCGCGCGGGCAACGCCGACGCGCTGTTGCTGGCCGCCGGACAGTTCGTGCGGATAGCGCGGCCCGAAGGCTTCGGGGTCAAGCTGATAGAGCGTCATCAGTTCGTCGACCCGGGCCTTGATGCGGTCCTTGTCCCAACCGAGCAGCACCGGCACGGTGGCAATGTTCTGCGCCACCGTGCGATGCGGGAACAGGCCGTGGCCCTGGATGGCGTAGCCGATGCTGCGGCGCAGCTCATAGCCGGGCAGCGAACGATTGTCGGCGCCGTCGAGCTTGATGATGCCCGAGGTCGGCTCGACCAGCCGGTTGATCATGCGCAGCAGCGTCGTCTTGCCGGACCCGGACGTGCCGACAATGACGGCGATGGTGCGCGGCTCGATGACCATCGACACGTCATCGACCACGGTCGTCGCGTCATAGCGCTTGGTAATGCCTTCGATCTCGATCATGCCGTTTCAACCCTGCGCCTGGTGGCGGTCATTTCGATCACCGCATCGAGGATGATGGCGGCGGCAAAGGCGAGCGCGACCGTTGGCACCGCGCCGAGCAGCACAAGGTCCATCGCCGTCTGGCCCACACCCTGGAAGACGAATACGCCGAAACCGCCGCCGCCGATCAGCGCGGCAATGGTGGCGAGGCCGATGTTCTGCACCAAGACGATGCGGATGCCGGTGAGGATGACGGGAAAAGCCAGCGGAAACTCGACGCCGAACAGGCGCTGCCTGTCGGTCATGCCCATGCCGCGTGCCGCGTCGTTGGCGGCGCGCGGCACGCCAGCGAGACCGACCACGGTGTTGGCCACCACCGGCAGCAGCGAATAAAGGAACAGCGCGACGAAGGCGGGGGCTGTGCCGATGCCGCGAATGCCGAGCGCGGCAGCCCCCGGCACATGCGTGGCCACCCAGCCGAGCGGCGCGATCAGCAGGCCGAACAGCGCGATCGAGGGAATGGTCTGGATGATGTTGAGCACGTTGAGAACGCCGGCGCGCAGATTCTCGACGCGATGGCAGAGAATACCGACCGGCAGGCCGACGACCACTGCCGCAAGCAGCGACCCTAGCGCCAGCGTTACATGCTTGGAGCCTGTC
>NZ_RZQE01000073.1:0-18038 GCF_004022955.1 Mesorhizobium sp. M7A.F.Ca.US.002.01.1.1
CGACGCTCGAGGGCCGTATCGACATGGGTGAAAAGGTCATCATCAACATCCGCGCCTTCGTTGACGGCCACCGCCCACCAGACCGCGTGCTGCCGCTCAGGACCTGATGCTGTCGCGGTGCAATATCCGTGGCCCACAAACCGTAAGATAAGACTTACGGGAGGGCTTTGCGCATGGTGACCGAAGTCGGCCTGGCATAGCCGTCATGCGCCGTCCGTTCAGTTTCGCGAAAGCCGAGGCGAGCAAAGGCCGCATGGCTTGCGGTCAACTCGATCCGCGTCTGAAGCTCGATGGCGGCCTTGCCGCGGCTGCGGGCAAGGTCTTCGACCGCCTGCATCAGCTGCCGTCCAATGCCTTGTCCCTGGCAGTCCGGCGCCACGGCGAGCTTGCCGACATAGAACTCTGCCACCTTTTCAAGGGCAAAGACGCAGCCGACGATCCGATCGCCCTTGAGCGCCACGAAGCCGGTCTCCCGCCCTGCCTTGTCCCGCAGAGTGTCTGCGGTCAAAAGGTGGGCCGAGGAGGGCGGGTCGATGACATCGTCCATCGAGGCGAAGGCACGCATGATCAATGCGAGCACATCGTCCCAACGGTCGAAATCGGTCGGGATCCGCCTGATGGAGACTGCTTCGATCCGGCCCAAGAATTCAGCTTCTCTTGTAACGGATGGTGTCGAAGCGCGCCGCCAGCCCATCATAAAGCAGCAGCCGGCCGACCAGCGGTTCGCCCACGCCGGTGATCAGCTTGACCGCCTCCATGGCCTGCAGCGTGCCGATGACGCCGGTCAGCGCGCCAAGCACGCCGACTTCGGCGCAGGACGGCACCAGGCCCGGCGGTGGCGCTTCGGGAAACAGGTCACGATAGCCTGGGTTGGGCTTGCCGTCCTTGCCGTCTTCGAAGGGCTTCAGCACCGTGACCGAGCCGTCGAAGCGTCCGACGGCGGCATGCACCAGCGGTTTCCCAGCGCTCGCGCAGGCATCGGCCACGGCGTAGCGCGTTTCGAAATTATCGGAACCGTCGACGACGATGTCATAGCGGGCGACGAGGGCAGGCGCATTGTCCGTGGTCAGCCGGAACGTATGCGGTTCGACTGTGGTATTGGGATTGATGCGGGCGATTGCCGCCTTGGCGCTGTCGGTTTTCAGCAGGCCGACAGTGTCGGTGCCGTGAATGACCTGACGCTGCAGGTTGGAGAGCGAAACGGTGTCGTCATCGACCACGCCAAG
This sequence comes from Mesorhizobium sp. M7A.F.Ca.US.002.01.1.1, assembly GCF_004022955.1. NCBI lineage: Bacteria > Pseudomonadati > Pseudomonadota > Alphaproteobacteria > Hyphomicrobiales > Phyllobacteriaceae > Mesorhizobium > Mesorhizobium sp. M7A.F.Ca.US.002.01.1.1. The sequence continues at coordinate 1,227 of NZ_RZQE01000073.1, forward strand.
CGTGCCGACGCCGGCGGCGGCAAGATATTCAAGCACCGGGGCGCCCAGCCCGCCGGCGCCGATGACCAGCACCCGGGCCTGCTTCAGCCTCTGCTGTCCGGCGCCGCCGATTTCCGGCAGCACGATGTGGCGGGCATAGCGTTCGATCTCGTCTGCGGTCAGGGCGGCAGTGGTCATTGCCTGATCATACAGGCACGGAAAAACCTTGTCAGGGGTCTTCGGTTGGCCCAACCGTCCCGTGGTCGACGGTCAGGAATTGCGCACGGCCCTGGAGACTGGAAAACAGCGCAGCATCGGTTCCTGTCATGAATGCCTGGCAGTTCAGTTCCTCCAGGATGGAAAACAGCGCCGCGCGCCGCCCGCTGTCGAGATGCGCAGCGATCTCGTCGAGCAGCAGGATCGGCGTCATGCCCGACATTTCGCCGGTCAGCCTTGCGTGCGACAGCACGATGCCGACCAGCAGCGCCTTCTGCTCGCCGGTCGAGCAGAGCTCGGCCGGCATCGCCTTGGGGCGGTGCCGAACCACCAGGTCCGAACGGTGCGGGCCGTCGAGCGTACGCCCGGCGGCGCGATCGCGCTCGCGGCCCTCGGCAAGCGTCCGACGGAAGCGTTCCTCCACATCGACCGCCGGCGCCACGGCAATCTCGGCTTCCAGCTCGCCTGAAAGGCCGATATCGGCTTGCGGAAACGGTCCCGTGTCGGGCAGCCTGTCGATCATGGCGGCCAGCAGGCGCACCATCTCGGCGCGCGCCGCGGCAATCGCCACACCGGTTTCGGCCATCTGCGTCTCGATAGCGTCGAACCAGCGGTCGTCCCGAGAGCTTTCGGTAAGCAGTCGGTTACGACCGCGCATCGCCTTCTCGTAGTCGATCGCACGTTGCCCGTGGCCGGGATCGATCGCCAGCACCAGCCGGTCGAGGAAGCGCCGGCGATCCGCGGCCGGTCCGGTGAATAACGCGTCCATGGCTGGCGTCAGCCAAACCACGCGCAGCCATTCCAGCATGTCCTCGGCCGAACGCGCCGAAGCTCCGTTGATGCGTACCCGCCTGCCGCCTTCGCCGGCGGTGTCACCGCCGGAAATGCCTGTTCCGATCTCGACCTGGCCATCAGGTCCGTCGAGCCGGGCATGCAGCGCAAAGCCGCCGTCGCCGCCCTCGCGCGCGACATCGGCGTAGGGCGCGCGGCGCAAGCCACGTCCCGGTGTCAAAAAGGAGATCGCTTCGAGGAGATTGGTCTTGCCGGCGCCGTTGTCGCCGGAAAAAACCACGGCACCTGGCGCCAGATCGATCGTCAGCGCCGCATAGTTGCGGAAATTAGTAAGTGTTAGCTTACTTATATGGTTCTGTGCCGGCAACCGCTATCCGCCTATAGAAGTCGCCGTAAATATCGCGCTTGCCGCCGGTCCACAACAGGACCGAAGTGCTGACACCGCGCCGCTACACGCGCATCGGCATCAGCACATAGAGTGCGGTCTCGTCGGCCATGTCGTGGATCAGCGTCGGCGAACCGGCATCCGCCAGCATGAACTTGGCCTCCGTGCCGGTCAGCTGCGCGGCAACGTCGAGCAGGTACTTGGCGTTGAAGCCGATCTCGATCGGATCGGATGAATAGTCAGCGGACAGTTCTTCGGTGGCGCTGCCTGAATCCGGATTGTTGACCGCAAGCGTCACCTGACCCTCGCTGATCGACAGCTTCACCGCGCGACCGCGTTCGGAAGAGATGGTCGAGACACGATCGACGGCGGCGGCAAAGCTCTGGCGGTCGATGATCAGCTTCTTGTCGTTGCCTGTCGGAATGACCCGCTGATAATCGGGGAAGGTGCCGTCGATCAGCTTCGAGGTCAAAACCACGCTGCCGATGGTGAAGCGGATCTTGGTGTCCGACAGTTCGGTGGTCACCGCGACATCCGGATCGTCGACAAGCTTCTGCAGCTCGCTCACCGTCTTGCGCGGAATGATGATGCCCGGCATGCCCTCGGAACCCGCCGGCGCGTCGATCTCGGCGCGCGCCAGGCGGTGGCCGTCGGTCGCCACCGAGCGCAGCTTCAGCTTGCCGCCGACCTCATGCGTGTGCAGGTAGATGCCGTTCAGGTAATAGCGTGTCTCCTCGGTGGAGATGGCGAACTGGGTCTTCTCGATCAGGCCTTTCAGGGCAACCGAGTCGAGACGGAAGATATGCGAGAAGGATCCGGCCGAAAGCTCCGGGAAGTCGGATTGCGGCAGGCACTGAAGGCGGAAGCTCGAGCGGCCGGACGTCACCGTCATGGCGTTGCCGTCCTCGTCCGTCTTCAGCATCACCTCGGCGCCATCGGCGAGCTTGCGCACGATGTCGTAGAGCAGATGTGCCGGGACCGTCGTCGCCCCGCCGCGCTCCACCTTGGCGGGCGTCGCTTCGGTCACCTCGAGGTCGAGATCGGTCGCCTTCATTTCGAGGCTGGCGCCTTCGGCGCCGAGCAGCACGTTGGACAGGATCGGTATGGTGTTTCGCCGCTCGACCACACGGTGGACGTGGTTGAGCGACTTCAGGAGATTTGACCGTTCCAGGATAACACGCATGACGAAACAGGCTCGCTTGAATGAATGACGGGTCACCAGTGAGCGGCGTCCCGCGAAAGGTCTGAATAGGCTCAGAATCTGCGTAAACTGACAGGAAAAAACCAGCAAACGCAAGCCCGCGCCGCCGGTTCAGGCCGGCTACGCGGGCTTTCTGGGGATAACGCGCCCGAAGTCCGCGAGCCAGTGTCGAAAAACCGAAATCCAGATCGCTTCCAGGCCACGCCACGAGCCCGATGCAGGCCCGGCGCTACACAGGCAAGCCATTGAATCCCGGCGTTGTTTCGGTTCGGCCCTCCCGGAGGGTCAGGCCTGATCGTTGATCAGCCGCCTCAAAAGCTCAAGTTCCTGCGCCAGCGTGTTGTCGTTGCCGGAAAGGTCCTCGATCTTGCGCACGGCATGCAGCACCGTGGTGTGATCGCGGCCACCGAAACGCCGTCCGATCTCGGGTAGCGAGCGCGGCGTCATCACCTTCGACAGGTACATGGCGACCTGCCGCGGCTTGACGATGGTGCGCGTGCGCCGGTTGGACAGCAATTCGGTCTTCGACACATTGTAGTGACGCGCCACGATGCGCTGGATGTCCTCGATACGGACACGCTTCGGCTCACCTGTGCGATAGATGTGGCCGAGGATTTCGTCGATCCGGTCGATGGTGATCTGCGGCTCGAAGGATTGACGGAACAAAAGCTGATTGAAGGCGCCTTCCAGCTCGCGTCCGCTGCCGGTCACGGTGCGGGCGACGTGATTGAGGATCTCCTCCGAAATGTCGAGGGATGCGTCGTCGCTCCTGGCCGTGGCAAGGCGCAATTTGAGCATGCCGAGGCGCATGGCGAAATCGGGCGCCGACATTTCAAGCGCGACACCGCCATTGAGGCGCGAACGGACCCGCGGTTCGAGCGATTCCAGTTCCGATGGTGGCCGGTCGGCAGCGACGACGACCTGCTTGGCGCTGTCGAGCAGCATGTTGATCAGGTGGCAGAATTCGTGCTGGATCGACTTGCCCTGCAGGAACTGCATGTCGTCGATGATGAGCAGGTCGATGTCGCGCAGCTGCTCCTTGAGCGTCAGAGCGTTGTTGTCGCGGATGGCGGTGGCAAAGCGCCACATGAAATACTCGGCCGTGAGATAGACGACGCGCGACTTGGGGTTCTGCTTCAGCGATTCCGCGGCGATGGCCTGCAGCAAATGGGTCTTGCCGAGCCCGACGGTTGCGTGAAGGAAGAGCGGATTGAAGCGCACCGCGCTCGATTGCGATTCCGCCACTGCCTTGGCGGCGGCGAAGGCCACCCGGTTCGACGGCCCCTCGATGAAAGAGCCGAACGTGTAGCGTGGATCGAGCGGTGACCCCAGAACGTTGTGGCGGAATTCGCTCTCGACGGGTGTGCCCGGACGCGGAGTCGATGCGCGCTCCACCCGGCTGGGGCTGACTGTGCCTGCGGCAAGCGCCGTCTGCGTCTGCCGTGTCACCTTGCTGCGTGCCGGCGTTACCTCTGGCTCGGCCTGGGCGCGTCCCTGACGGGTTGCCGTGCGCACGACGATGTCGATCTTGAGAAGATCGGGATCCTCCTGCTTCCACAGTTCGGAGATGAGGTCGAGATAGTGGCCGTTGATCCATGAGCGCAGGAAGGCGGTAGGCACCGAGATGCGGACAATGCCCTTGGAAGCCTCGGCGACTTTCATGCGGCCAAACCAGCTCGAATAGACTTCGGTTCCCAGGCGCGCCTTCAACTGGGTCTTGACCCGGTCGAATTTCTGTTCCGCGTCGCTGGACACCGCCATGTCGTTTGCTCCGATCAAAGTTCCAGGAAATGGGAGGTCGCCCGTAAGTTCCCTTTCGATGCCGCTCTGCATGATCTTTTCCTTGTCCTTCCGTACCTGTTTTCCGCCGGGGATGCGCCTCCTGCATCCGGTTCCGGCGACCTAAGTCTTTGCTACGATGTCCGCTGCCGCCGCCGGCAGGTGAACGTCGCCCATTATCCGTGGGAACCGGTGCCGGCCCATGGAAGCCAGTCCGCGTTGGGTATGTCAGGGCAATACAACACCGTCCGGCGAAAAGAGCGCCGGCGCGCCGTCTACCTGCCATGTCTAGTTACGCCAGTCCCCTACCGTATCGAAAAAGACAAACCAAAGCCGTCCGCGGACTTGATCCGCGTTGCAAATCCCGCCAATTTAAGCTGGCCGATTCAGGCTTGGGTTAAGAGCCAGAGCCCGTCCCTTTCGATAGATCGACACTACCGAAATCGCTGTGGATAGGGCAAGGCCACGTCTAACGGATTTTTAAGGAATCTGGTTAGTGGAGGCGGGTTCGAGTGGCATGCCGCGACGGCACATTTTAACAAAGCCATTGTGATTCAAACCCTTTTCCGGCGAATATGAAAAACCGGGCGCTGACAGAAATATTCTGAAATAATTCGCTTGACAGCGACTTCTCCCCGATCGGGCCAGTCCGGTGTGGACAAGCTGTGGATCACCATCTGTAAGCGTTTGAAAAATATAAGCTATTTCTGACAGCCAAGAATCATTAGGCCGGCGATTTTCAAGTGTGCCGATCAACAGCAGGCATGCATATGCCGGCAAACTATTCCCTATTGTGAAATCCGCATAAGACGCCGTTTCCGGACATTCTTTTTAAGTGCTTGCCGGCAAACGAAAAAACCCGGCACAAACGGCCGGGTTCGAAGAACGTCAGTCTAGGCAAGTAATGTCAGGCCGACAGTACCTTGACCCGCTGAGCCAGTCGCGACACCTTGCGGGACGCCGTGTTCTTGTGAATCACGCCCTTGGTTGCGGCGCGCATCAATTCCGGTTCCGCGATCTTGAAGGCAGCCTGTGCGGCAGCCTTGTCACCGGAGGCAAGCGCCTCTTCGACCTGGCGGATATAGGTGCGGACGCGCGAGCGACGGTTCTTGTTGATCGCTGCGCGGCGGACGATCTTGCGCGTTGCCTTTTTGGCCGAGGATGTATTGGCCATGATGCCTCTCTTCTGATCTGGTCGGCGCATGCGGGATGCCGCAGGGCGCAAAAAACAAACGGGCTGCCACGGGGCCGCCTCGGTTGGTGCGGCTTATAGTTCAGCTTTTCCGGCGCGTCAACGCTGCCTGGCCTTCTTTTTGGCGGCCAACAGCCATCTTCTTCGAAGCCAAGGGATTGGCGTCAGCGGTTGGTGAAATTCGGCTTCCGCTTCTCGGCAAAGGCCGCCATGCCTTCCTTCTGATCGTCCAGTGCAAACAGCGAGTGAAACAGCCGGCGCTCGAACCGCAATCCCTCGGCAAGCGTCGTCTCGAAGGCGCGGTTGACAGCTTCCTTTGCCATCATCACCGATGGCAGCGAGAAAGCGGCGATCTTGGCCGCGGCCTCCAGCGCCTCCTCGACAAGTTCGCCGGCAGGCACGACCCGCGACACCAGGCCAGAACGCTCGGCCTCGGCGGCATCCATCATCCGCCCGGTCAGGCACATGTCCATCGCCTTCGACTTGCCGACAAAGCGGGTCAGCCTTTGTGACCCGCCCATGCCTGGAATGACGCCGAGCGTGATCTCGGGCTGGCCGAACTTGGCCGTGTCGGCGGCGATGATGAAATCGCACATCATCGCCAGCTCGCAACCGCCGCCGAGTGCATAGCCCGCCACCGCCGCGATAATAGGCTTTCGCGCCCGCGTCAGTTCCTCCCAGCCGACGAAGAAGTCTTGGGCGTAGGCGTCCGCATAGGAGATGGACTGCATCTCCTTGATATCGGCGCCCGCCGCGAAAGCCTTTTCGGAACCGGTGATGACCATGGCGCCGATACCGGGATCGGCGCTGAACCCGTTCACGGCTGCCACCACCTCGGTCAGGATCTGGGAGTTCAGCGCGTTGAGCGCCTGCGGCCTGTTCAGCGTGATCAGCCCGACCTTGCCGTGCGTCTCGGTGATGATCGTCTCATAGGTCATGGCTGCTTCTCCTTGCTTACGCTCGTCTAGAGCGGTTCATCGTTTCACGGAAACGCAGAACCGCTCCATCTCCTTGTCTTGATGCAATTTCGGACGGAAAACCGCCCTCGCTTTTCCTGGAATTGCTCTGACTCATCGCTGGCATGTCCGGCAATAAAAGGTCGATCGGCCGCTCTGCACGATACGCTCGATGTGGCCGCCGCAACTGGGCTTGGAGCAGGCCTCGCCTTCGCGGTCGTAGACGGCGAAGGCGTGCTGGAAATAGCCCAGCGACCCATCGGTCTGCATATAGTCCCGCAGTGAGGAACCGCCGGCTGCGATCGCATCCGATATCACCGAACGAATGGCTTGCGCGAGGTGTTCGCTTTGGGCCTGGGCTTTCTTTCCGGGCCTGGCGATCGTGCCCGCCTCGCGCAGCGGCGACAGGCCCGCACGCCACAACGCCTCCGACACATAGATATTGCCGAGCCCGGCGATCAGCCTCTGGTCGAGAAGCGCTGCCTTCAGCGGTGATCTCCGCCCCTTCATCAATGAGGAAAGCAGCGCACCGTCCAATGTGTTGCCCGTAGGCTCGACGCCAAGTCCAGCCAGCATCGGATGAACGTCCGGCAGTCCTTCCGCAAACAACATGAAGCCGAAGCGGCGCGGATCATTGAAGATCACGCGCGATCGGGTACCGGCCGGAGACACGACATGGAAGACGACGTGGTCGTGATTGGAGCTCTTCGAGCGGTCGTGCCGGAAGATGCCGGGCATGTCGCTGCCATCAGCCGTCTCGATGCGGAATGAGCCCGACATGCCGAGATGGCAGATCAGCGCGGGGCCGCCTTCCAGGTCCATCGTCAGATACTTGGCCCGGCGGCCGAGTGCCGTGATCGTCTTGCCGGCCAGTCGCTGCGCGAATTTCTCGGGAAATGGAAAGCGCAGATCCGGTCGGCGCGCCTCGACGCGGGCGATGGTGGCGCCTTCCAGAACCGGCTGAAGTCCGCGCCGGACGGTTTCGACCTCCGGTAACTCAGGCATGACCGCCGATCGCCGCATAGAAAGAAGTGCCGTAGCGTCCGGGCGCCAGCCCGAGATGCTCGGCCACGGTTTCGCCGATGTCGGCGAATGTCGTTCTCAGTCCGATGTCGCCGCCCTTGAGACCCGGTCCAGTGCCGATCACCGGAACGCGCTCGCGCGTGTGATCGGTCCCGGCCCAGGTAGGGTCGTTGCCGTGGTCGGCCGTCAGGATGAGAAGATCGCCCTGCCGCAGCCTCGCAAATGCCTCCGGCAGCCGCAGGTCGAAGGCCTCGAGCGCTGCAGCATAGCCCGCGACATCGCGGCGGTGACCGAATTCGGTGTCGAAGTCGACGAAATTGGCGAAGACGAGGTCACCGTCGCCGGCATCATCCATCGCACCCAGCGCTTCGTCGAACATAGCCATGTTGCCTGCCGCCTTGCGCACTTGCGAAATTCCGCGATGGGCGAAGATGTCGCCGATCTTGCCGACGGCGATGACACGGCTGCCACGCGCCGTCAGCCGGTCGAGCAGGGTCGGTTCCGGCGGGGGCACGGCGTAGTCATGACGGTTGTATGTCCGCTCGAAAGTGGCGGTGGTTTCGCCGACGAACGGCCGCGCGATCACCCGTCCGATCCTGAGCGGGTCAACCAGCCTGCGCACCACCTGGCAGAATTCATAAAGCCGATCGAGGCCGAAATGGACTTCATGCGCGGCGATTTGCAGGACCGAGTCGACCGACGTGTAGCAGATCGGCTTGCCGGTCCGGATGTGTTCCTCGCCAAAGCGCTCGATGATTTCGGTGCCCGGCGCATGGCAATTGCCGAGAATGCCCGGCACCTTGCCTTCGCGGATCATCGCCTCGGTCAGTTCGGCCGGAAAGGCGGGAACCGTATCCGGGAAATAGCCCCAGTCGAGGCGCACCGGCAGGCCGGCGATCTCCCAATGGCCCGACGGCGTGTCCTTGCCGCTCGAAACCTCCTGTGCGGCGCCGTGAAAGGCAGTTGGGAGCAGATCCGTCCCGCTGCTGGCAAAGCCTAGCCCCGTTGCGGTTTCGGCAGCCTTGCCAAGCCCGAGCGAGGCCATCTGGGGGACAAACAGCGGTCCACTGCGAAGCCCTTCGCGATCCGCGCGGCCCTCTGCACAGGCTTCTGCGATGTGCGCGAATGTGTTGGCGCCGGCGTCGCCGTAGCGGTCGGCGTCGGCCGCTCCACCGATGCCGAAGGAGTCCAGAACGAAGAGGAAAGCGCGTGCCATCGAGTTGTTGCCAGTTTGACCGACCAGACATAGGGTTCCGCGACTTCATTGGCAATTCGGAAACCAAACGGCAACGGCTTGGCGTGATAGTCTGGTGCATGTCGCCCAAAAGTGCGCAGCGGTTTTGGGATAACGACATGCACAAACAGAGATGCATGTCGCCCAACGGTGCGCAGCGGTTTTGGGCTGCGATATGCACAAATGCTCCGGGCATGGGCATGAATCGAGGACAACAGACCGTGGTTCCTGTCATGAGGGTTGCGCTGAAGACTTATGCCGCTCTCATGCTGGCGCAGGTCGCGCTCTGGTCAAATCCGGCGCATGCCGACTGGCGCGACGATATCGGCACGTTTCGCATCGGCATCGTTGCCGAGCCAGGCGCCGGCAACTCCGTTCCGGGGCTGGCACTGTTGACCGACGCCTACACCAAGGCCTTGGGCATGAAGGTCGAGTTTGTCGTTGCCCGCAACTATGCCGCGCTGATCGAGGCGCAGGCCAATGCCCGCATCGAATATGCGATCTATTCGGCCACCGCATATGCGACGGCCTCGCAGCGCTGCTTATGTATCGAACCGCTTGTGGCTCCGGTCGATTCAGACGGCGCGATCGGCATCCGCTCGGTTCTGCTGACGCGGGACGGCAAGCTGCCCGACCTTGCGGCGATGGACAGCCATCGTATCGCCATGGCGCCTCCTGACAGCGTCGGCGGTTCTCTCTTGCCATTGGCGGCGTTGGCGGCGGAAGGCCGCAAGATCGCGGAAGATGCACCGTTTCTGGTCCATGCCGATTCGGCCGCGGCGGCCGAGACGATGCTGGTCGACGGCAAAGCCGATGGCCTGTTCGGCTGGGTGACGGCCGCTGCCGACGGCCCGCGAGAACCGTCGGGCACGCAGGCGAGGTTGGAGGCGGCAGGGCTCTCGGTGACGGCGCTTCGGATCGTATGGACGTCGGGCCTGTTGAGATACGGCCCCCATGCGGTCCGCAGCGATCTCGACCCCGAAGCCAAGCGCCGGCTTGCCGTGTTCCTCACCAACCTCAAGTCGACGACGCCCGATATCTACGATCTCCTGGAATCGAAACATTCCGGCGGCTTCGCCACCGTGGCGCCAAAAGACTACGAGATGGCCGCTGCTATCGTGCGCTTCGTTTCGGACCGTGGGCCGCAGCAGTAGCTGGAGCGGCCTGCGCACGCCTGGCTGCCTCTGTTCAACAGTCGCTGCAAGGGATCGTCACGCTTCTGCGGGGGCGCAGAAAATAGGTTTCGCCCATGGTTATGTTGCTGAAAGCCGAGGTCAGCCCAAGCTTCTGTTGACTGCTCGCGCTCCACGCGATGACCGGCGTATAGCCGAGGTTGCTTTCAACGCGGATGAGAAAAGTGTTGGCGACTCTGAGCGACGCCGGGATCGTTGTCTCGGTGGTGGCGGCGGCGCCAGGGCTGGCGACGCCGGCTACCAATTTGCGTGACCACACCACCAGTGCCCTCGTCGCATCGGCCGAGACCTGGATTGCCGTGACGGTGATGGTCGGATTTGAGCGGTTGTAGGGCTGAAGGGTGACGCTGCCGATCTGCATGATGGCGTCGACATCTGCCTTGAGGACGCTTGTCTGCTGGGTGACGAGATCGGCCACCATGCTGCCGATACGGCTGACCTTCTTGCTGGTCTCGATGGCTTGCGACGCTTCCATTGTGAGGAAATACATGATCAGCAGAATTGGCATGATCAACGCGAATTCGACCGCCGCGATGCCACGACGATCGGACCAGAACAGACTTGTTTTCCGCCAAACTCCCGTAATCATAAGATGTGCCCCCGCACGCATCATGCCCATTGCCCTTTTCTTATACTGCTCGTGCATTCCGCTCAGTTGTCGAACGGTTCGTTCTGCCAGGTCACCGATGCGAAGTGCAGCGTCTTGTTGCCGCCCATTGATTTGGCCAGCAGGTCGGTCATGATCGGCCATTTGTAAAAGACCCGCAGCATGTTCCTCGACTCCGCCGCACCCGCTGTCACTGAAAACGACTGGGTTGCGGTGCCTTTCGTCAATACGACATCGCCGTTCTGGATCTTGAAGCCGGCCGTGGCCGCATCCGCGAACGATGTATATTGGCGAAGATCCACCAGCAGTTGATTGGGACAATCCTGGGAAACGATGATCTGCAGTTTTGTGCAGATCATGTCCCGCAAGTTGGTTCCGGCGACGTCAACCGCCCTCAACTGGCCGGTGCGAAGCTTGCGCGCGACATCGTCGGTGATGTTGGCCATCACTTCCTGCGCGGCAAACGAGATGCAGCTTTCCAGAATGGCGAAGACAAGCAGCGCGAAGGGGACTGAAAGGATCGCGAATTCGATTGCCGTGGCGCCGCGCCGGTCACGAAGAAAACGGGCGAAAAACCTTGGGCATCTCACTTTGTGGTCGCCTGCGCGGCCGTATCCCTTGCTCATGTCCGATCCTGCCGATCTCTATGCGGTCTCGGAAGGACCATTAACGCAAACCGATTGAGGTCCGGTTTGGATGATCGTTAAAGTCGGCGCAGGCCTCTTAACCGGCCAATAACCGCACCGGCAGCCGGTCACGCCACCTATCGGCTGACGCTCATCTCCGCCTCGGAAGACTTCTCCGCTTCGCTCTTGTAGGAGCTTTCGCAATACGGCGTGCAGGACATCGTCTGGATTTCGGCACGCCGATAGATGCGCACCGACGAAGCAGCCTGCCGCACGACGGTAACCTGCTCATCGACGATGGGACTGCCGTCGGTATCGAGCACGACCAGATTGGTGACGCCGAAACCTTTGCCGGTGAGCACGATCGTCGAAGCGTCCTGCACGGAAGCGTCGGCGATTGCCGGGTTGCCGACCACGATGGTGTCTGCGGGACGCGACAGTTTGACGATCTTGGCCTGGTTCATCGTGACCTCGATGCCGGCGCCGGCCATGGCGGGCGCGACGAAGCTCGAGACGGCAAGAAGCGCGGCAATCAGGATTGACGATCTCGGCTGGGCCATTGAGGCGCTCCACGCAGGCGGACTGATCAACGGAACATGAACGAGATTGGTGAACCAACGGTTAAGCCTGCGATGTTGCCAATCCTGCAATGGCCGATAAGGGCGCCCCGCGAGGCGCGGTCCAGTCGGGGCGCAAGCCTGCCAAACCTGGGACTGGAAGGCGCGGCGGTACTTTAGCCCGAAGTTAACCACGCAATATGTTCGAACCGGGAAAGGAATCGGTAAGGCTGTTTCTTAAGCCGATCGAAAGAGCTTCTCCCTAGATTGGCAGCATCCGATCAACCATCACAGAAGTTGACGGAAGTGCTGTAACACGTGGAGTAGGAGCTCTCGAATGTCTAATCTCATCGCACGTTTTGTGAAGGACGAATCCGGCGCGACCGCTATCGAATATGGTCTGATCGCCGCTCTCATCGCGCTCGCCATCATCACTGGCGCCGGCACGCTCGGCAATGCGCTGAATGCCAAGTTCACCAACATTGGCAGCACCCTGAACAACGCGCCGACCGGCAGCTGATCGGCTTATCGCCGAGCACTTGCATCGCATTTTCTGGAAAAGGGCCGCCGCGTGGCGGCCTTTTTTATGCCGCTGCCAATATAGGTCGTCTTTTCGTTCCTGGCCTCATCAATCGTTAATCGAACATATCTTAGATTGAGCCCAATAAAATCGGACAATAGGCGTGGCGCCGATGCTTGAAGCCCTGATCTTCGTCGTCTTTCCGTTCTGCATGCTGTTTGCCGCGATCTCCGACATGCTGTCGATGACGATCGCCAACCGCGTGCCGGTGCTGCTCGTCGTCGTTTTCGCGCTGGTCGCGCCCCTTACAGGCATGGACTGGGCGGCCTATGGCGGACATTTCGCCGCCGGCGCCCTGGTCCTGGCCGTGACGTTCGGCCTGTTTGCAATAGGCGGCATGGGCGGCGGCGACGCCAAGCTTCTGGCCGCAACCGCGATGTGGATGGGCCTCAATGTCAATCTCGTGGAGTATCTTGTCGCCTCGACAATCATCGGCGGCCTGCTGACGCTCGCGATCATCCTCTACCGGAAGTCGATGCTTGCGGCCGTTACCGGCCAAAATCCGTTTCTGCGCCATTTCGCCGACGAGGCAAAAGGCGTTCCCTATGGCGTCGCGCTCGGCCTTGGCGGGTTGCTGACCTATCCGGACTCGCCTTTGATGATATGGGCGCTGGCCAGGCTGGCGGCCTGACCACGATATTATTTTATTGTCTGTCAGCATTGCCGAGACCCCGTTCTCAACGGGGTCGGCCCGGCTGTTTTGGCCGGTCCGGCTATAGTCCGGCTAATTTATGTAAACGTTAAATTAATCACGATCGTAAGCATTACATTAACCTTGTTTTGACGATTGCCGCTGCAAAGTCCGGCTTGGCTACGTGGTTTGCCAGGGCAAGGGTTCGGACAGATGCCAGCATCGCGATTGATAATTCTGAGCGTGGCGGTGGCCGCGGCGGGTGGCGCTGGCTATGTCGCGAAGAACATGGTGGCACCGCCGCCCCAGGTCGTCGTTGATTCCGCTCCCCAGGCCCCGGCAGTGGCACTCCAGGATGTGCTTGTGCTTTCAGGCGACGTTCCGATGGGCAGCCCGATCCAAAACAACATCGCCTGGCAATCCTGGCCCGCCGACGGCGTCAACGCGAATTTCATCACCCGCACCGCCGAGCCCGAGGCGCTGGACAAGCTGAAGGGTTCCATTGCCCGTGTGGCGATGTATGCCGGAGAGCCGCTGCGGCGTTCCAAGCTGATCGGGGAGGGGCAGAGCTTCATGTCGTCGATCCTGCCTTCCGGCATGCGGGCGGTCGCCACGGCCATCTCGGCCGACACGTCGGCCGGCGGCTTCATTCTTCCCAACGATTTCGTCGACGTCATCATGACCCGCAGGGCCGATGCCGCCAGCGGTGCCGCCGGCTTCAACACCGAGACCATCCTCAAGAACATCCGCGTCCTGGCCATCGACCAGACCATTCAGGAGGACGAGGAAGGCAAGAAGACCAGGGTGGGCCAGACCGCCACGCTGGAACTGACGCCCAAGCAGGCGGAGATTATCACCGTCGCCCAGCAGATGGCGGATCGCCTGACCCTGGCGCTGCGGGCGGTCGCGGACACGCAGGAAAAGAATGTGGGTGAGGCCGACTATCTCGTTTCCGGCAATGGCCGCAGGGGAACGGTGAGGCTGATCAAGTCGGGCGAAGTTTCCGAAGTGGGAGCAAGGAAATGAAGCTAGGTGGCAAACTGCCGGCAATCGTAGCCGCGGCATTCGGCCTGCTGCTCGTCGGAACGAATGTGCAAGGCAGCGTCGTCGAGGCAAAGAACGCGCAGGTCACGGCATCGACGGCCACCCAGCGCGTCAAGCTCGGCCTCAACAAGTCGGTGGTCATCGACCTGCCGAGCGATGCCTATGACATTCTCGTCGCCAATCCGGCGGTTGCCGATGCGGTGACCCGCACCGCAAGGCGCATCTATCTGTTCGGCAAGGCGGTCGGCGAGACGAACATCTTTGTCTTCGGCCCCAATGGCGAGCAGATCGTCAGCCTGGACCTGGCCGTCGAACGCGACGTTGCCGGCCTTGAAGATTATATCAGGCGCTTCCTGCCGACGTCGGCTGTCAAGGTGGAACTGCTGAACGACAACGTCGTTCTCACAGGAACCGTGGATACCCCCCTGGATGCCAAGCGCGCCGAACAGTTGGCGAACATGTTCGTGTCGGGTGGTGAAGCGACGACGGGACAATATTCGCAGACCGCGGCTGGCGGCTCGGCCCAGAGCGGTGTCGACATCAACAATCCGGACCAGGAGCGCCGCACCAGCCAGATCGTCAACCTGATCCAGATCATTGGCGACGACCAGGTCACGCTGAAGGTCACGGTCGCCGAAGTCAGCCGCTCGGTGATGAAGCAGCTCGGCGTCAACATGGTTGGCAGCGGCGGCAGCAACGGCATTAGTTACGGCGCAATCAGCGACAACTTCACGGGTCTCGGCAAACAGCTGTCGAATTCCGGCTTTCAAATCGGCGCTTCAGGACTGCAGGCTTATGTGAACGCTATGGAGCAGTCCGGGGTGATGAAGACCTTGGCCGAGCCGACCTTGACGGCTGTGTCGGGCGAGAAGGCAACCTTCAAGGTCGGCGGTGAATACAATATGGTCACGGGTGTCTCGGCAAATGTATCGCAAGACAACCAGACCGGCCTGAAGACCTACAGCGTCGAAAAGATCGAGTACGGCATCGGCCTGGAATTCCAGCCGGTTGTGTTGTCTCCCGGCCGCATAAGTTTGAAAGTCAGGACGTCGGTTTCCGAGCCGACAACCGAGGGATCCGTATCGTTCTCCTCAGGCGTGACGAGTCCCGGCATGAATGCCCTGTCGCTGCGCAAGCGCCTTGCCGACACAACGGTGGAATTGCCATCCGGTGGCTCCATGATGATCGCCGGCCTGGTTCGCGACGATGTCAGGCAAGCCGTCAACGGATTGCCTGGATTGACAAAGATCCCGGTGCTTGGCGCGCTCTTCCGCAGCAGGGATTTCGTGCGAAACGAGACCGAGCTCGTCATCATCATCACGCCCTATCTGGTTAAGCCGGTGGCGCGCAACGACCTTGCCAAGCCGGACGACAATTTCAACGCCGCCAGCGATGGCGCCGGCATGTTCCTTGGCCGCGTCAATCGCGTCTACGGCACCATGCAGACCGACAAGCCCAATGGCCGCTACCACGGCGTTGTCGGCTTCATCTACAAGTAAGCGGGGAAGCGGACATGTCTCAGTCAGCATTGAAGGCAAGCACCATCGCCGCAACGACCCGTCTCGGCCGTTCACGGGTCTGCCGGCGAGCCGTTCCTGTCCTGGCGGTTGCGGTGGCGGCGCTGCTCGCCGGCTGCGCCCAGCGCGACAGCATCACGGTCGGCGCCATTCCGGACGATTACCGCACCAACCATCCGATCGTCATCGCCGAGAAGAATCAGAAGATCGACCTGCCTGTCGGCGCCGGTGACCGCGGCATGACCGGCTCCCAGCGCGATACGCTTCTTGGCTTCCTGGATGGCTATGACAGAAGTGCCGCCCCGACGCTGACGATCCAGGTCCCGAGCGGATCGGCCAACGAGGTCGCCGCGACCACGGCGGCCCGCGATTTCGCCCGGCTGGCGGTTGCCAGCGGCATCAAGCGCAATCGGATTGTCGTGACCTCCTATCAGTCCGCCTCCGCCGAAGCCTCTGCCCCGATTCGCGTTGCTTATATCTCGGTGAAAGCCCAGACCGATAAGTGCGGCCGCTGGCCCGAAGATCTTATGGAGACATCGGAGAACAAGCACTATGCCGACTTCGGCTGCTCCTATCAGAACAATCTTGCCGCCCAGATGGCCAATCCCGCCGACCTGCTCGGCCCGCGTAAATCTGCCAATATTGATCCGGCAAATCGTAGCCAAGCCATCGATGTTTACCAAAAGAGAGGCATTTCGGAAGAGTTCCTCGGCAATTCGGAAGTGACGTACTGAGCCGCAAATCTCGGATAGAACAGGCCACGGGAGAGAGCATGACGATGAGCAACCTTGCCTACGACGCCCCGGTGGACGGCAGCGATACCTCGCAGCAGGACATCGCCGCGATGCAGGCGTTGCGGCCGATCCCGCGCATCTCGATCCAGGCATTCTGCGAGACCGAGGGTGTTGCCAACCCGGTCGAGCGCGCCGGCGAGGACCGTCGCATGACGAAGGCGCATCTCAAGGTCCACATGGGCGGTGTTCCCACTGCCATCGAATTCTACCAATCGGCGCCGACGCCCAATCTGATCCTGCTGGAATCGCGCAGCGAGCCCAAGCAATTGCTGGAACAACTCGCCCAGCTTTCGGAATATTGCGATCCGACGTCGAAGGTGGTGGTGATCGGCCACTACAATGATGTCGGCCTCTACCGGGAACTCATCCGCAACGGCATTTCCGAATATGTGATCGCTCCGGTCTCGATGGCCGACATCGTCAGCGTGGTGTCGTCGATTTTCATCGATCCGGAAGCCGAGCCGCTCGGCCGCTCGATCGCCTTCGTCGGCGCCAAGGGCGGTGTC
>NZ_RZQE01000740.1:0-1989 GCF_004022955.1 Mesorhizobium sp. M7A.F.Ca.US.002.01.1.1
AGCGCCACCGTCATCACCATGATATTGGCTGCCTTGGCGTTGTTGCAAAGCGTCGCCATCTGCTCGTTGAGCGCGTTGGTGTAGTTGCCGTTCGAATAGTCGAACTGGCCAATGGCGCTCGATGTGCCCATGAACAGGCGGCCCACCGAAGTGCCGTTGTAGCCTGGGTTGAGATAGCCGAAGGACGCATAGGTCGATTTCGAATCGGCGGGGTCGGAATGGCTGAGCGAGGACGGCGTGTAGTAGGTATTGGCGCCGTCGGTCAGCACGATGACGACCTTGTCGTTGCCTCTCTCGGTTTCCGGGCGGCCTTGCGTGAACGGCTCGCCGCTCGAAACCACCCGCCAACCCCAGGCCATGCCTTCGGGAACATTGGTGCCGCCATCGGGCTTCATCAGGTCGATCGCGGCCTTGATCGCGGTAAGCCCAGTGGTAACGCTGACATCGGTCAGCGGCGTGATCGGGTTGGTGGAGCAGCTGTAGTTCGGCCCGTTGCCGGCGGCCAGCGCCGGCGCATTGATCGGCCTCGGTTGGAAATATTTGGACATGTTGCGCAGCCGGGATTGGCCGGTGCTGCTCGTCGGGTCGTCATTCCACCAGCTGTTGATGGCGCCATAGGTCGTCGGCGCGGCCTCGTCGGGATCCTGGGTGAGCCTCCAATGGTTGCCGGGTTCGTCCGGGGCGAACATCGGCACAAACATCGTCGCCGGATCGCCGACCCCTATGCCGGTGTTCGCCGAGCCGCCGGAAGGCGCCGCGTCGTTGACATTGTAGGGATAAGGCCTGGCCTCGACGCAGCCCTGCCAACTGGCGAACGGGCCATAGGTGTCGATGTAGTCGTATTCGTCGTGGTCGCGTTTGCAGGTGTTGTTCGGGTTGTATTCGTCGCACACCACGCGCTTGCTGTTGACGACACGCTCATGGTTGGTGACGACCTTCATGTCGCGATAGAGCGAAAACCGGGTCAGCATCTGGCCTTCGTCGGTTCCCCATCCGGTGCCGCGCTTGTACCAGATGCCGTTGGTCTGCTGGGCGTATTTGTCGGCTGCGTTCAGCGTCGACCAGTCGAAATTCTCGTTCGATACCGGCGACAGGCCTTCGGTATCCATCCAGGGCGCATTGCCGTTGCCGGGCCCGACATTGACCGAGGCGGCAAACGGCACGAGGCCGAACTGCACCGGCCTGTCGACCTGCTTGATCATTGCCGCCTGCTGGGCCAGCGTGTCGACCAGCTGTTTTGCCGCGGTCTTGAGAAGGTCGATGCGCGTTTGCCCCGAGCCCGTTCCGGTCTTGGTCATCGACCCGGAATTGTCGAGTACCAGGGCGACTTCAAGAGTGTTCTTCAGCCGCACTTCCGAGGTGATGTTGAAGCTGATCCTCTGGTTGGCGTCGGTTTCGGATTTGCCGACGAGCTGGCCGAAGACCGGATAGAAATAGGGCTTATAGTCAAGCCGCGCGGTCATCTTGAGCAAGCCGCCGCCGGTGGTGTTGCTTGGCAAGGTGACGGTGAGCGTCGTATTGGCGGGATTGATCTTGTTGAGGTTGGCATTGAAGAAGTCGAGCGCATAGGCCCGCAACTGGTCGTCGGTGGCACCCTCCGTCAGCCGGCGCGCCGTGGCGAAGTTTGCGGCATCGAGCGCGTTCGAAACCGCCTGTTTTTCGCGGCTCATCTCGGTGAAGTCGACGGCCATTGCCAGGGCGCCCATCAGCGGAACCATCGCGACGACCGTCATGAGAGCATAGTTGCCGCGTTGGTCGCGGCAGAACTGACGCCAAAGTCCATGCATGTCTTGGAGCGGCCCCCGCCGGCGGATTCTCGATCGACGCCAGCTTTCCACAAAACGCTGAAGGCCGGGTTTGGCAAATCGCTCTATTGCCGGGGCAGCGCTTCACCAACCGCTAACCAATCGTGCCTGGCGAAAGCTGGTGACAGGCCGGAATGGTTCGGCTAATCCGAACCGGCTGCGGCGAACCGTCTGTCGTGGCGGT
>NZ_RZQE01000741.1:0-1986 GCF_004022955.1 Mesorhizobium sp. M7A.F.Ca.US.002.01.1.1
GAATAGGGGAATAGGGGTGGCGGCAGTCACTGCTTCGGGCTAATTTGCCCTACTGCCCTATTGCCCTATAATTTTCCCAACAGCTCCGGCGTCGGCCAGCCATCCACCGGCAAACCTAGCCGCGTCTGCTCCTTGCGGATCGCCTCGCGGGTGTTGGTACCCAAAATGCCGTCGACGGTGCCGACATCGTAGCCCTTGGCTTCCAGCTTGGTCTGCAATGCCTTCATCTGCTCATTGTTGAGACCGGTCTCGGGATTGCGCGGGTCCAGCGGCGGCGCGCCTGCCAGCCGTGCGGCAAGGTTGGCTGCCGTCAGCGCATAGGTGAAGGACTGGTTCCATTCGAGATAAACGTCGAAATTGTCGTAGGCGAGGAAGGCTGGCCCCTTGCGGCCCATCGGCAGCGCGAGGCCTGCTTTCAGGCCGTTGTCGACCAGCGGCGCGCCGCTGGGGTAGGTGACGCCCCATTGCGCCCACTGCGACAGCGGCAGCTTGTTGGTGCGACCGGTCTGATCCCACGGCATGTCTTCGGGCACGCGGACTTCCTGGATCCAGGGCTGGTCGCGTTTCCAGCCGCGCGACAGCACCTTGTTGGCAGTGGTCATGATCACATCAGGCACGCTGCCGCGCAGGTCGATCTTGCCGTCGCCGTCGCCGTCGACGCCGCGTGCCAGATAGTCGGAGGGCAGGATCTGCGTCTGGCCGATCTCGCCGGCCCAGGCGCCCCTGACATCGACCGGCAGCACGCCGCGATCGATCAGTTCCAGAAGCGGCACCAGCTGTTGCCGGAAGAGCTGCGGCCGGCGGCAATCATGGGAAAGCGTCACCAAGGCGCTCAGCGTGTGGAAGTCGCCCTGCACGGCGCCGAAATCGGTCTCCAGCGCCCAGAAGGCGGCGATGATCGGCGCCTGGACGCCGAACTGCTGGTCGGCGCGGGCGAAGACATCCGCGTATTTCTTCATGTTCGCCGCACCTTGCTTCAGGCGATAGGCCGAGATCATCCGGTTGGAAAACTCGACAAAGGTTTGGGTGAAGACGCCCTGGGCGCGGTCGCGCGCCAACACCTTGTCATCTAAGGTTGCCGCTTCAAGGGCGTCGAGACCCACTGCACCTACGCCGGCCGCCTTGGCTTCCGCGGCGACGCCCTGCTTCCAGGATTCGAAGTCGCCGCCGCATTCCTGCGCCATCGCCGGCAAGGCCGTGGCGCACAGGGTCAGCGCAGCCGCGAGGACTTTGGAACGCAGTCGCATCAGCTTCCTTTCGAAACGAACAGGGGGTCATTTGTTGTGCTCCCCCCCCCGGGAAGCCCAACGCCCTGAATTACCGGCGGTTGCACTCTTTACCGCTGGCTGTGTCGAAAAGCAGGCGGCAGGCCCGGTGTCAACGGTGTTCTGCGGCAGCTTCTCTGCTGGAGTGATTTGATGCAGGGCAGTGCTGCCGTTGCACCGGTTCAACGGAAGCTCTGCTGGAGTGATTTGATCCAGGGCGGTGCTGCCGTTAAACCGGTTCAACGGAAGCTCTGCTGGAGTGCTTTTGATCCAGGGCGGTGCTGCCGTTGAACCTGACGTCAACGGGTGTTCTGCCGCAGCCATTTGTTCCAGGCGGCTTCGCTGCCGTTGAAGACGTTGATGTCGGACTTGCCGGTCATGCCGGGAACGATGCCGGTTCCGGTGTACTGCCAGAAGGTGAAGGGGTGGCTGCCGTATTTCTCACGCGGATGGCCGGCGACGGAACGCAGCCAGTAGGGATAGCCGCGGAACCCCGACAGCCCGTTGTCGTCGAAGAAGTCGACGGAAGTGTAGATGATCGGCTTCTTGCCGTAATGGCGTTCGACGATTTCGAGGAAGGTGGTCATCTCCGCGCGCACCGTGGCGGCGTCGGGACGCAGCCTGCAGGTCGGCGATTGCGGGTTCCATTCCATATCGAGGACCGGCGGCATCGCCGAGCGATCGACGGGGACGTTGCGGATGAACCAGCGCGCCTGAACGG
>NZ_RZQE01000742.1:0-1979 GCF_004022955.1 Mesorhizobium sp. M7A.F.Ca.US.002.01.1.1
GGCGCGACGGCCATGTGTTCTGCTCGTTGACCTTGAGCACGACGACATAGCGTTCGTTCTGAGTCGCCTCCGTGACATTGGCTTCGGTGCCGTCGAGCTTGTAGTAAGTGCGGCTGATTGTGAAGCCGTCGCCGCCGGCCGGCAGCGGCTGGACCGGCGACGCCACCGTGGTGACGACGGCCTGCAGCGGGGTCTTGCCGGTGTTGGCGATGGTCAGTGGGCTGTCGACAAGGTCAGAGCCTTCGACCTGGTTGGAGTAGCCGCCGGAATGTGCCGCGCCATTGACGGTCAGCGTGATCGTATCATTGCCTTCTTTCAGCGCGCGGGCCGCCAGCAGCATCCAGGATTCGTCCTGGGTGCTGGTCCAGCGGGCTTCGGCGCGTTCCTTGGTCACCAGCCTGATCAGCTCCGGCACGATTGTCGGTACCGGCTTGGATTCCGCCGCCAACGCCAGCATCGCCGCGCCATCACGCAGCCGCGAACCGTAGTCGGAGCGGTAGTAGTCGTAGTCGGTGGTCGACTTGGCCAACTGCAGGGCAGTCTTGAACGTCGATTCCGCACGCGGTGTATCGCCGTAGAGCGCCAGGCTTGCCGCCAGCTGGGCAACGGCCATCGGGCTGGAAAAAGCTTCGAGCTGCGTGTCCGCATAGTAGCGCAGGTCGCCGATCGAGGCCTTCTTGTTGCGGGCCAGAACGTAGAGGGCGTAGGCGATCTCGCTGCCCCGGTCCTGGACGCTCTGGTCGTAGCCGAGTGAGTTCTGCAGGTTGCTGAGCGCCTGGTTCATGGCCAGGCTCGGCACGTCGTACTTCTGCTCGCGCGCCCTGGTCAGGAAGTCGGTGACATAGGCATCGAGCCACAGATCGCCGGAGCCCGGGCCCCACAGGCCGAAGCTGCCGCCCGAGGCCTGGTAGCTCAGAACCTTGTAGATGGCGTCCTGGATGCGGCCATGGATATCGGGATCGCTGGCCATGCCGATGCCGGACGCCAATTCATTGACGTAGAGAAGCGGCATGGCGCGGCTGGTGGTCTGCTCGGCGCACCCATAGGGGTAGCGGTCGAGCGTCATCAGCAGCGAAGGCACGTCGAAGGCGGCAGCCTGCGAAACGCCGACGCTGACAGAGGCGCCGTCGAGCAGGCTTGCCGCGAGCAGCTCCTTGTCGACGCGAAGCGCGCCGCCATCGCCCTTGAGGTCGACCACCAGGCGGGTGGTGACCGGTAATTGCGCCGGGCGCACCGGCACATAGAGCGTCTGCTCGACCTTGGTACCGTCGGCATGGGCAAGCTTGATGGTGAGCGAGGCATTGCCGGCCGTCTGAGCGATCAGCGGCACGGTCAGCGTCTGGCGCTTGCCCTGGGCGAGCGTCAGCTTCTGGGGCAGGGGCTTGTCGCCCGTCGACAGGTCGCCCGTCGTTTCGATCGAGAACGCATAGTCGCCGGCCGGACCGTCGGTGTCGGCGACGTCGAGGCGCATAACGGCGGCGTCACCAGGCGCCAGGAAGCGCGGCAGGCCGGCGGTGATGACCACGGGATCGCGCACGATCACGTCGGACTGGGCGTGGCCGACCGCGTCCTTGGTCCAGGCGACGGCCATGACGCGCACGGTGCCGTTGAACTGCGGGATGTCGAAGTCGACCCGCGCCTTGCCGTCGGCGTCAAGCTCGACGACGCCGGAAAAGAAGGCGACAAGCTTTTCGGTCGGCGGGCTGCCTTGCGCCTGCATGTTGGCGCCGTCGCCGCCGGTCCTGAGCTTGCCGGCGTTGCCCAGAGAACCGTCGATCAGGCGACCGTAGATGTCGCGGATTTCCATGCCCAGCATGCGCTGGCCGAAGAACCAGTTCTCCGGATCCGGCGCCTTGTAGTTGGTCAGGTTGAGGATGCCGACATCGACGGCGGCAACCATGACATAGGCATTGCTGCCCGGCTGCACGCCGGCGACCGAAACCGGGATCGACAGCTGCTGGCGCGGCATGGTCTTGTCC
>NZ_RZQE01000743.1:0-1978 GCF_004022955.1 Mesorhizobium sp. M7A.F.Ca.US.002.01.1.1
GTCACATCCTTGCGCTTGCGCAGGAGGTGGCGGATCGGCCAGGCAACCTCGGAGGTGGCCAGCGCCGTCGTCGCCACCTGGTAGAGCAGCGGCTGGAAGAGGTGATGGTTGCGCTTGTCGATCATGGTGATGCGCACGGGAGCGCCGGCAAGCGCACGGGTGAACTCGAGCCCGCCGAAACCCGCGCCGACAACGACGACATGATGCCTGGCTTCGTTCATTTCGTTCACCTTGATAGCAAGATTGCCTGTCCTGCATGTAGGTATTTTTGTGCAATGCAACAACAGATGGCCAGTGCCCGAGACTCGTCGTTGCATGTCGTGAATGCACATGTTGTATCGTATCGCGAGGTATAGCGTCATCGAACACGCGATGAGGTGAGGCATGGCCAACGATCGTGACGACGATGCTCCGGCGCAGTATTCTTCGCCGCCCTGTTTCATGCACGAACTCGATCCGGAATTCCGTGCGCCTTCGAGCGACTGGACCGATGTGAGACGCTGGCGCAAGGCTGAGCGCGAACGCCTGATCGCCGCGCGTCTTGCTGTTTCGGCCGACGCGCGAACGGTAATGTCGCAAGGCATCGCCGATGGCCTCGACGCGGTAATCGGCGAGATCGCCGGCCGCATGGTCAGTCTCTACTGGCCGTTTCGCGGCGAGCCGGATTTGCGGCCTTGGATGGCGTCCATAAACGAACGCGGCGGCCGCACCGCCCTGCCCATCGTCATCGAGAAGGGGCAGCCGCTGATCTTCCGCGCCTACAAAGCAGGCGACCGGCTGGAGAAAGGTGTCTGGAACATCCCAATCCCGGCCGAGGGCGATCCGGTGCTGCCGGACATCGTCATCTCGCCGATCGTCGGCATCGATCCCCTGAACTACCGCCTGGGTTATGGCGGCGGTTTCTTCGACCGTACGCTGGCAGCGATGCCGTTCAAGCCACTGGTCATCGGCGTCGGCTACGAGCTGCAGCGCATCGCGACCATCTACCCGCAGCCGCACGACATTCCGATGGATCGGGTGGTAACGGAGGCCTAGGCCATTTCCGGCTTCATGCCCATGGCGGTCCTGTCGACGATTTCGCGTAGCGCAAAGGACGAATTGATCTTGGTCACATGCGGCATCGCCGACAGCCATTCCTTGTGGATGCGCTCATAGTCGACGAGATCCTTCGCCGCGATCCGCAGGATGTAGTCGTATTCGCCCGACATCAGGTGACAGGACAGCACGTTCGGGCAGCGCTTGATCGCCGCCTCGAAATCCGACAGCGTCTTCTCGAACTGCCCCGACAGCGATATGTGCACGATCGCCGTCATCTGGTGGCCAAGTGCCACATTGGAAAGCCGGGCGTGGTAGCCGCGAATGGTTCCGGATTTCTCCAGATTGTCGAGCCGGCGCGAACAGGCCGACTGCGACAGGCCGACCTTCTCGGCCAGCGCCGCATTGGGTATCCTGCCATCCTTCTGCAAAGCCTCGAGAATGGCGATATCGATCCTGTCGAGCGGCATTATTCGTGAATCCTGCGAATATCTTGCTGTTTCGCGCAACAATTATCGAAACCGGCCGGTGGGCGCAAGCGCATTCGCAAACACCTGCGCAACGATTCGTGGTTCACTCCAGCCATACAGGGAACGAGCCCAAAAGGGCCGGATCAGGAGAAGAAAATGCGCGTCGGCTGCCCCAAGGAAATCAAGAACCACGAATACCGCGTCGGCCTCACCCCCGGCTCGGTCCGCGAATATGTCGCCCATGGCCACGAAGTGCTGGTCGAGACCGGGGCCGGTGCCGGCATCGGCGCCGATGACAACGCCTATCGCGCCGCCGGCGCCACGATTGCCAAGACGGCCGCCGAGGTGTTCGCCAAGTCGGACATGATCGTCAAGGTCAAGGAGCCGCAGCCCAGCGAATGGGCGCAGCTTCGCGAAGGCCAGATCCTGTATACCTACCTCCACCTTGCTCCGGATCCGGAGCAGACCAAGGG
>NZ_RZQE01000744.1:0-1977 GCF_004022955.1 Mesorhizobium sp. M7A.F.Ca.US.002.01.1.1
CTTCACTTCATGCCTGGCCAGCAGTTCGAACAGCTTGGCGTCGGCGGCCTTCATGTCGGCTTCTTCCGCTTCGCTCGCCTTGCGCTCGCGGTAGTAGAGATGATCGACATTCATGTCGTGATGATGCAACGTCCAGCCTGCCACTTGCGCTTCGGGAAAATAGGGATTGCGGTCGGCGGCATGCAGCCAGGCGCAGCCGATGTCGAAAGGCACGCCGAAATGCTGGTCGCTGGTCCAGGCTCGCCCGCCGATTCTGTCCATCGCTTCGAGCAGCGTGAAGGAAAGCCCCGCCGCCTGCAGGGTTTTGGCAGCGGCAAGACCCGCCGAGCCGGCGCCGATGATGACGACATCAACGTCTTGCATGCAGCCCCCTTGCCACAATAATCACTTGATCCTAGGCAAATTCCACGGCATTCGCCAGCATTGCAGCGGTGACAGTGACAAGTGCGCGTTTCGCTGGCAAGTTCGCAATTGGGACGTGATTCAGGCAACCAGGAGATCAACATGGCAATTCTTGCCAAGGGAAAGATGTTTGCAGCGGCCGCGATGGCGGTGCTTGCGCTGGCGACGGGCGCACAGGCAGCGGCCAGCTGCGGCAAGACCGGCGCCGGCTTCGAGGCCTGGAAGCAGGACTTTGCCGCGCAGGCCAGGTCGGAAGGTGTGGGCGCCAAGGGGCTGGCCGCTCTGGCCGGGGCGAACTACGCGACAAAGACGATCTCCGTCGACCGCGGCATTCACAAGGCCTTCAGCGGCTCGGTGGACGATTTCATGCGGCGGCGCGGCGGCGCGGCGATTATCTCCAAGGGCCGGTCGCTGAAAAAGTCGAATGCGGCGCTGTTCTCCAAGATCGAAGCGAATTACGGCGTGTCGCCGGGCGTGTTGCTGGCCATCTGGGGTATGGAAACCGGCTTCGGTTCGGCCATGGGCAACCAGAACACCGTCTCTGCGATTTTGACGCTTGCCTATGATTGCCGCCGCCCGGGGTTCTTCTACCCGCATGCGATCGCCGCCCTGAAGCTGGTCGATCGCGGGGCGCTGACAGCCTCGTCGGTCGGGGCCGCGCATGGCGAGATCGGACACACGCAGTTCCTGCCAGGAAACGTCCTGAAATATGGCGTCGGCGGCGGAAACCTGCGCGACAAGGGCACGGCGCTGGCTTCCACCGCCAACTTCCTCAAGGGCCATGGCTGGCGGGCAGGCGCGAGCGCGAGTGCGAATATGGGCGCGATTGCCGGCTGGAATTCCGCGAGCGTCTATCAGCAGGCCATCGCTCGTATTGCCACGGCGATCGACGGCGATTGACGGACCATGCACCGGGCAGGAGGCCCCGGCCATTTTTGACTTGATCGAAAACCCGGCGTGAATGCCGGGTTTTTATTTGATTTCGAGCGTGTAGGAGCAGCCGGCCAGGGTCTTGCCGGGATGGGACTCGACGGTCGAGACGTTGAGCTTGACGTCCGTGGAGAAGGTCAATCCTTCCGACTCTTCGGTGCTTTGGACAACGACCTTTTCGCCAAGGAATTTTTGCGGCGTGGAAAACACGGCCATGACGTCGAGTTCTTTTGCAAGCTCCGGCGCGGCAACGCCGTCGAGCACGGCCATCGGCCCCGCAGCGGTAAACACGATCGATCCTGTCTCGCGGTTGAACACGCGGATTTTGGCCGGCAGTTCGTATTGGCTGAGAAACGGATTGCCGGAGGCAACCTCCTTCCAGCCAAGCGTTTCAACGGCACCCGGTGCGCTGGACAGCCACAGGGCAAAGTCGTTGTAAGTCGGAACGTCCGCCCTGCACTCGATCAGCGCGGGAAGGTCAAGAGAGGCGGGGTCGAACTCCTGGCCGACGGCCGGCGTCGCCAGAACAACCAGCGGCGCCAGGCAGCGACCGAAACCGCGCATCCGCCCTACTTGGCGCGGTTGCGCGCTGCCAGCGTTCTCAGCCGCAGTGCATTGAGGCGGATGAAGCCGGCGGCGTCCTTC
>NZ_RZQE01000745.1:0-1965 GCF_004022955.1 Mesorhizobium sp. M7A.F.Ca.US.002.01.1.1
GGCGTGGTGCGTTCCGATGATATCCTCATGGATGGGCGCTATGGAAAAAATCCGCCGAGGAAGGGAATGCCGGAAGGCCATCTTCCCGTGCGATCCTATCTTGCCGTGCCGGTCATTTCGCGATCGGGCGAAGTGCTGGGTGGCCTGTTCTTCGGACATTCCGGTTGCGGTGTCTTTGCCGCAGAGCATGAGACAGCCTTGCTGGGGCTGGCCGGTCATGCCGCCACGGCAATCGACAACTCCCGACTGTTCAAAGCGCTGCAGACGCTCAACGCCACTCTTGAGCAGCGTGTGGCTGAGGAAGTTGCCGAACGCGTCCGAGCAGAAGAGCACCTGCGCCAGGCGCAGAAGATGGAGGCCGTGGGACAGCTTACCGGTGGCATCGCCCACGACTTCAACAATATGCTGGCTGTCATCATTGGCGGTTTGAATCTCGTGCAGCGCAAGCTCCGAAACGGCGACACGAACGTGAACCACTTCGTCACCGGTGCAATCGATGGGGCACAACGCGCTGCGGAACTTACCAGGCGGCTGCTTGCCTTCTCCCGCCAGCAGCCCTTGGCACCGACGCGCCTGAACCCTAATCGACTCGTCTCCGGCATGAGCGAACTGCTGAGCCGAACGCTTGGAGAGACCATAGCAATCGAGACGGTGCTCGCCGCTGGGCTGTGGCATGTGGAGGCCGATGCAGGGCAATTGGAAAGCGCATTGCTCAACCTTTGCGTCAACGCACGCGATGCAATGCCCGCCGGCGGAAAGCTCACGATTGAAACGTCTAACGCCCATATTGACGACCGGTATGCGAGAGAAAACGCGATCTCCTCGGGCCAGTATGTGATGATAGCGGTCACCGATACCGGAACAGGCATGACTGCGGACGTGCTGGCAAGAGCCTTCGATCCGTTCTTCACCACAAAGGGAGTCGGCAGGGGTACCGGATTGGGACTTAGCCAAGTGTATGGATTTGTTCGTCAGTCCGGCGGCAGCGTCAAGATCTATTCCGAACTCGGTGTTGGAACCACCTTGAAGATTTATCTACCGCGGTCGCATGGCGGCATTCCCGACAGCCCGGCCGCCGCCTTGGCGGGCGAGCATCCGGGACATTCAGACGAGGTCATCATGATCGTCGAGGACGAAGATCGTGTACGCCTGATGGCCGCAGAAGCGCTGCGAGAACTGGGCTATTCCGTCCTGGAAATGTCGGGGCCACGAGACGCACTTGCCGCCGTGGAGAGCGGGCATGTGCCTTCGCTTCTGTTCACCGATGTGGTCATGCCGGAAATGTCAGGCCGCGAACTGGTGGAAAAGGTCAGGACATCGCACCCGTCACTAAAGGTGCTCTACACCACCGGCTACACGCGAAACGCGATTGTTCACAATGGCACGCTCGATTTTGGAACGGAGCTTTTGACCAAACCCTACACGATCGACGAGCTGGCCGAGAAGGTCCGAAAGGTGCTCGATCGAAAGTAACGATCGGCCAGAGGCGATGTACTCAAGCGGCCGACCCAAATCCACTGCAGGCACTGCGGGGCGGTATGATGTCTCGCCGGAACCAGGGGGACTGCCGCGAGTTCTCTGGAATGGCAAATCATCCGATCACCAGCGCCCTTACCACAATCGGCACACTGACTTCCCGTCCCGCTGCGTTCCTGGTCTTGTTGGCCTACGCAATTCTTTGGATGATTTTCGAGCGACAGAGCTTGGATTGGCATGGAGCCGCAACATTGTTCACGTGGGCGATGACGCTGTTCATCCAGCGCGCGGAGCACCGCGACACTCAAGCGATCCACGCCAAGTTGGACGAGATCCTGCGGTCAGATCACGCGGCTTCAAACATCACCCGGATCGACGATGAAGAGCCTGAGGAGATCGAAAAACATCGCCATCGCCAGCAACAGGGCGATTGACGTGCAGCCTTTCGGTTCCGTTGCGTCAGGCGCCCGCAAGAAGACCTCCCGCATT
>NZ_RZQE01000746.1:0-1952 GCF_004022955.1 Mesorhizobium sp. M7A.F.Ca.US.002.01.1.1
GTCTTGTAGGCATGGGCGACGAGCTGCCCAAGGTTTTCCGGCGTCGGCATGATGGCGCCGAAGCAGCCGAGATTGGTGCCGATGCCGGCGATGCGCACGCCCTTGAACTGCAGGATCTGCTCAACCGTGGGGATCAGGTCGTTCGGCCAGATGCCTTCGCGGAGATCGCCGAGATCGATCATCAGCATGATGTCGTGGACGCGGCCCATGCGCTCGGCGATGCGCGAAATTTCGCGGATGGTGGCGAGTTCCGATTGCAGGCTGATGTCGACGGTGCGCACCACCTCCTCGACCCGCGCCATCGGCGGGCTGCGCAGCAGCATGATCGGTGCGTTGATGCCGCTGTCGCGCAGCCGGCGGATGTTCTCGAACGCGATTCGGCGATGCCGGCGACGCCGCCGCGCAGCATGGCGCGTGCCACTTGCGGCATGCCGCAAGTGCCCTTGGTGACGCCGAACACTTTTATGCCCGACAGCGCGCAGCGCTCGACGATGGTGCGCGCGTTGCGCTCGATGCGGCCAAGGTCGATGGCGACTTGCGGTCCCGACATCCTAGCCCCCGTAAACCAGCCCCTGCGGGTCGATCTCCGGCCTGCGGCCGGAAACGAGGTCGGCAAGGAATTTCCCCGAGCCGCAGGCCATGGTCCAGCCGACATGGCCGTGGCCGGTGTCGAGATAGAGATTCTTGTAGCGCGCCTGGCCGATGACCGGCACCGAGTTGGGCATCATCGGGCGCAGGCCCGCCCAGAACACAGCCTTCTTCTCGTCGAAGGCACCCGGGAAAAGATCTTTGCCGGTGCTGATGATCGTCTTGAAATCGGCGGGCTTGAAAGTGCGGTCGAAGCCGGTGAATTCGGCCGTCGAGGACATCCGCAACCGGTTGCCCAGCCTGGAATAGCCGATCAGCCGGTCCTCGTCGGCGCCGCCCATGGTCGGTCCCCTGCTTTCGTCCTCCAGGGGAATCGTCGCGGTATAGCCTTTTACCGGATAGACGGGCAGGTCGATGCCGTAACGGCGCCCGAGCAGGCCGCTTTCCGGCCCCATCGAGATGACAACCGCATCGCCGGCGACCGGGCCGGCCGAAGTCATCACCGCGCGCACCCGGTCGCCCTCGATGTCGAGGCCTTCGACTGTCGTGCCGAACAGGAATTTGACGCCGAGCTTCTCGGCCGCATAGGCGGCCAGCCTGTCGACAAACTGCTTGGAATCTCCGGTCTGGTCGGTTGGCGAATAGACGCCGCCGGCAATCTTGTCCTTGACGCCGGCAAGGCCCGGTTCCAGCTCGACCAGCCGGTCGCGGCCGACGATTTCGATCGGCAGGCCGTGCTTGGCAAGATAACGGTAATTGTCGGTGCCGGTGTCGAGGCTCTTTTGCGAGCGGAAGAAATAGAGAATGCCCTTCTTGCGCTCGTCGTAATGGATGCCGGTCGCTTCCGAAAGCGCATTGATGCAGTCGCGCGAATAGAGCGCGAGCCTGAGCTTGATGTCGGTGTTGGCGCGCAGGCGCGCCACCGTGCACTGGCGCAGGAAACGCAGGCTCCAGGCGAGGAAATAGGGATCAAGGCGCAGCCTGACCTTGATGCCGAGATCATGGTTGTAGAGCCCGCGCAGGAAGGTCTTCAAAGCCGCCGGCGAGGCCCAGGCGGTGGCGTCACCCGGTGACACCAGGCCGGCATTGGACTGGCTGGTGCCTTGTGCCGCCGCCGGATGGCGCTCGATCACCGTCACCTCATGGCCGTCGCTGGCCAGATAATAGGCGGCCGCCGTACCGACGACACCGGCCCCGAGCACCGTTATTTTCATGCCATTCCCCCAAGATCTCCTCGCGGCGCCGCGCCTCCGCGCCTTGCCGCGAACGCCTTCAATAGCGCTTCGCTGCCCGGCTTGCGAGCCCTTGGGAGAACCCGGCTCAGCCGCGCGCGGAGTTCTTGCCGGTCAGGATGCGCTCCCAGG
>NZ_RZQE01000747.1:0-1950 GCF_004022955.1 Mesorhizobium sp. M7A.F.Ca.US.002.01.1.1
GAAGTTCATCAAGCCCATGGAACCCGAGCTGGTCGAAACGCCACCGCAGGGCGACGAATGGCTCCATGAGATCAAATTCGACGGGTATCGGACCCAAATCATCAAGGATGAAAACGGGATCCGGCTGTTCACCAAGAACGGATACGACTGGACAGGCCGCTATATCGAACTTGCCGGAGAGGCGGAGGCGATCGAGGCGGAAAGTTTCATCATCGATGGCGAGACAATCACGGTCAACGAGGCCGGCCTGTCCGACTTCCAGGCCCTGCAGTCAGCCGTCACCCGTCGTAAGCCTTCGCGCGATCTGTATTTGGTGGCATTCGACCTCCTGCACCTGAACGGGCATGATTTGCGCAACATGCCGGTGGAAGACCGCCGCGAGATCCTGCAGGAACTGATTCCAGCCGTCGGTCGCATTCAGGTCAGCAAAGCCATGCCCGGCACCGGGGACGCGGTTTATCACCTGGTCGACAGGGCGGGGTTGGAGGGCATGGTCTCGAAGCGCAAGGCCAGCGTCTATCGCAGCGGACCGACGATGAACTGGCGCAAGATCAAGTGCTATGCCGAAAAGGAAATGGACATTATTGGCGTGCAGCGCGAGGCTGGGAAGCCGGCAATGGTGCTCATGGCCGACAAGGGCCGCTACGCCGGCGGCGCCTTCGTTGCCTTTAAAGCCGACAAGCGCCAGCGACTATGGGATCGCGTGCAAGGGAAAGTCGGCGGACCAGTGCCCATCGGTCTAAAGAAAGAAAAGGCCGAATGGCTCAAGCCTGGTCTGGTCGGTCGCGTGCGGTTCCTGAAGGGCGAGGAGAAGCTTCGCCATGCGAAGCTGCTGGACTACCGGGAGGAATAATTCTTGGGCTGCAGGCAATGAGTGCCCACGTTGCGGAACAGAACCGTGTGGCTGACGTTGTGCCGACATCGGCACGTCTAGGAGAAACGGCATGGTGGCGCCGCGCGCGGTCTGGAAGGGCTTTCTGAGGGTCGGTTCCGTGTCGTGCGGGGTGAAGATAGTTGGTGCCACAAGCGAGGCATCCAAGATCCACTTCAAGATTCTGAACCGCAAGAACGGCTTGCCCGTCAAGAGCGCCTATGTCGACGAAGGGACCGGCGATGTTGTCGAAGTCGCGGATCAGATCAAAGGCTATGAAGCGGACAAGGGCGAGTTCATACAAGTCGAGCCGGACGAGATCAAGAAACTGAAACTGACGTCGCAGCATACGCTTGATGTCGATTCCTTTGTTCCGGTTGCCGAGATCGACACACGTTACCTGGAGAAGCCATACTACCTAATCCCGGCTGACGGCGCCTCGTTGGAGGCCTTTTCTGTCCTGCGCGATGCGATGGCCAAGAAGCGCGTTGCGGCGCGATCCTGCGTCGTGCTCTATCAGCGCGGGCGCGAAGTGTTGATACAGCCGCTTGAAAAAGGAATGCTGCTGACCGAGTTGCGCACCCACAATGAGATGACGTCGGAAGACACCGTCTTCGACGATGTGAAAAGCCCAAAATACGATTTGGATCTGCTCGAAATCGCGGGGCTTCTCATCGACAAGAAGGTGACAAAGTTCGATCCTTCGAAATTCGAGGATACTTACGAGGATGCGTTGATTGCCATGATCGACGCCAAGCGCAAGGGCAAAAAGCCCCCGAAACCGGCGCCAAAGCCCCAGGAGAACGTGGTCGACCTGGCCTCGGTTCTTCGAAAGAGCCTCGCCAAGGAAGGCATCGGCAAAGACCGGCCAAAGGCCAAGAGCCGCAAATCGGCATAGTTAAAAATAGCAATCCCACCATCACCGCGCATGACCCAGTAGTTTTGGTGCGCTCGCGCGTTTCCGGCGTCAGGTCTTCGGCCAATCTCACCGGCTCGTCGCATGCGACGCTGCGGCGATCGGGAGGAAAGACCATGACGCCTGACGCGACAAATCGCGGAGGCTACGGGCAGCCTAGACA
>NZ_RZQE01000748.1:0-1949 GCF_004022955.1 Mesorhizobium sp. M7A.F.Ca.US.002.01.1.1
CAATTGCCGTGCGCGGTGCGGGGCAAACAGCTGCTGATGGGAGCGCCTCCTGAAAACAACAACACCCGCCGGGGGAGGAGGTCCGGCGGGTGTCGTTTTTGGGGTCGACCTTCGGGAGGAGGTGAAGGCCGGCCATATTCGTCATCGCCGGGGAGGAGGTCGGCTTTGACGAAATTCCTTTCGCCATTTTTAGAAGGGGCGAAACCTCTGGAGCAAAATTCGTCTTGCCCTGGGAAACAGCGCCCGCCGCGGGAGGAGGTGCGGCGGGCGCCGTTTTTGTGGCCAACCCTCGGGAGGAGGTGAAGGTCGGGCCGATTCGTCATCGCCGGGGAGGAGGTCGGCTTTGACGAAAACTCTTTCGCTGTTTGAAAAGGAGCGAAACCTTTGGGGCAAAATTCGATTTCCGGCAAACAACGCCCGCCGCGGGAGGAGGTGCGGCGGGCGCCGTTTTGGTGGTCAACCCTTGGGAGGAGGTAAGGGGTGACCGTATTCGTCAAGGTCGGGGAGGAGGTCGACCCTGGCGAAATTCTGTCTAGATCGCCTGGCGGGCGATGATCTTGATTTCGTCGCGGACGATACCGAGATCATGCAGCTGGCGGTTCGAAAGGCGACCCAGCTCGGTAACCGTCTCGCGATAAACGCGCCAGTTACGATAGTTGCGGATCAGGTTCATTGTCGTTCTCTTTTTCAAAACTGGTTCGGACCATTCGCGGTCCGAAGAATTAGACCGCCTTGCGAGCGACGTAAGGAATGTCGCTGCGGCTGATGCCGAGGTCGGTCAGTTCACGGTTGCTCAGGCGGCTCAGCTCGGACACGGTGTCCCTGTAGCGGCGCCAGTTGCGGTAGTTGCGGATCAGGTTCATGGTAGTTCTCGTTTCGTCTTTCTTGCGGATCATTCCGTTTGTGTACGAACTATAAATAGGCGGACCCATATCGATTTAAAAGCGCTATGGCTGCATGGCAGCAATGCAAATTGTGCAATGCAGCATTAACGCGCGTTCACGGACCTGACACAAAGAAACCCGAATCGGAAAATGCCTTAGCGCCAACGGCTTGACCGGATCGGCTGCAAAAAAGACCAAACTGGGGGGAGAAGCAGCATGGCGAGCTATTCGTCGCGGGTCAGGGCGGATATCGCGCGCTGGCAGCAGGCCGGCATGATCGACGCCGCGACGGCCGATTCGCTGGCGCGCGATGTCGAGGCCAACGAGCGCAAGTCGCTGAGCTTCGGCTCGATCCTGGCTATGATGGCCGCCTTGCTGTTCGGCGCCGCCATCCTGATTTTCGTCGCCGCCAATTGGGACGCGATCCCGAGGCTGGCGCGCGTGGCGGCGCTGTTTGCCGTCATCCTTGGCGGCTATGTCGGCGGCGCGGTGCTGAAGGCCCGCGACCATGCGGCAATCGGGGAAGCGCTGTGGATCGTGGCGGCCGCGGCTTTCGGCGGCTCGATCGCGCTGATCGGCCAGATGTATCATCTCTCGGGCGACGAGGCCTCGGCTCTGGTGACCTGGGGAGCCGGCACGGCGCTGGCGGCGGTTGCGCTGCGATCGAACCCGCTGACGGTGGCTTCGGTCGGCATCGCCGATGCCTGGCTGTTCCTCAAAGGCTTCGACTATTACAGCCGCAGCGATTTTCCGCACGGCTTCGTCGTCATGGCGATCGTGCTGTTTGCCGTCTCGTTCTGGACCCGCAGCCAGGCGGCGCGCCACCTGATTATCCTGTCGGTGCTGTTCTATCTTATGCTGCTGGTCACCAACCACGACACGCTGCAGGTGGCGATCCCGCTGGTCGTCGCCTCGGCGCTGCTGTTCGCGGCCTCGGTCTTCGCGCCTGGCCCGGTCGACCGGGTCGTGCAACTCGGCGGCCGCTTGCCCTTGCACGCGCTGCTCGGCTTCCTCACCGGCCTCGCAATGATCCAGTTCGAACTCGCCGACGAGAGCACCTACAAC
>NZ_RZQE01000749.1:0-1942 GCF_004022955.1 Mesorhizobium sp. M7A.F.Ca.US.002.01.1.1
CGCCACCGGAGCCGCCGATCGACTGCGCCAGGATGCCGTGGGAATTGGCCTTGTCGGTCTGGATTATGCCGCTGTTTTCGACATTGACCTTGCCGCCGTTGCCGCCGACCTCACCCGAGCCGCCAAGCGACAGGTTTACCGCGACTTCACCGCCATCGCTCTTGCCCTTGCTTTCGCCGGCACCACCTGCGCCGCCGCCGCCACCGACCGACTGCGCGAAGATGCCTATCGAGCGCTCCTGCTTGGTCCATATCGTTGCGCCGGCCATATTGACGACATCGACCTGGTTGCCATTGCCGCCCTTGCCACCCGCACCGCCAAGCGAGCCGCCGATTGCGTAAGTGCCAAGCACGCCAGAGCTGGACGAGCCGCCGACACCGCCGCCGCCACCGATCGAATTGGCGCTGATGCCATAGGAATCGGCGCCGTCCGTGACGATCAGATTGCGGTTGGTCACCGAAACCGTGCCGCCATTGCCGGCGCCGCCGGCACCGAGCGCGATCGCCGCGCCGATACCGACCGAAGTCTCGCCAGCATCGCCTGGGCCGACGATATCCTCTTTGGTCGAAGCCGAGCCGCCGCCGCCGCCACCGCCGCCGATGGACATGGCGAGGATGCCGACCGAGTTGAACCCGCTTGTGCGGATCTCGCCCGAATTATCGACTGCGACACCGACCTTGCCATCGAAACAAGTGGCATTGCCACCTGCGTCCGCGGCACAGGCGGCATCGTTGCCTTCGCCGCCATTGCCGCCGATGCTGACATTTGCGGTAACGCTCGTGCCGGCGGTGCCGCCGACGCGGAAGGCCTGCGTGTTTGTCGCACCGCCCATGCCGCCACCGCCGCCGATCGATTGGGCAACAATGCCGGACGAATAGTCGCCGTCGGTGGTCAAATTGGCGGAATTCGTAACATCCACGGCACCGGACTTGTTGCCTGTGCCACCCGCCCCGCCAACACCAACGTTGACGGCGACGTTGACGCCGTTTTCTGTACCGAGATCGGCCGTCGCGCCATTGGTCGCTCCGCCATTGCCGCCGCCGCCGCCGATCGACTGGGCAACGATCGCGGCGCTCATGTCCCCACCCGTCTTGATCGTCATGGCGTTGTGAACGGCGACATCGCCGCTGATGTTGCCCTTGCCGCCGCCGCCACCGATGGTGACTGTCGCATTGATGCTGGCGTTGACCCCGAAGCCGCCTGCAGCTCCCCAGGAATCGCCGCCATTGCCGCCGCTGCCGGCCACCGATTGCGCGAGGATGCCGATCGCGTTGGCGCCTTTGGTAACGATGCTGCCGCCGCCATTCATGCCGCTGTCGACGATGACGAGGTCGCTCTTGCCACCGTCGCCACCCCAGCCGCCAACAGTGACACCGAGTGAAACGCTGACCCCCGTGCTGGCTGCACCCGAAATCGTGGCAGCGCGGCCGCCATTGCCGCCGCCGCCGCCGATGGACTGGGCAACGATGCCGCCGGAACCGGCTGCGTCGGTGTCGGCAATCAGGTTGCCATCAGCCCGAACCGTTACCTTTCCACCGTTGCCTCCGTTGCCGCCCTCGCCACCCACGGCAACCCCGACCGAGGCGGACACGTAGAGACCAGCGCTGACCGCGCCTGAATAAGCCGAACCGCCGTTGCCGCCACTGCCACCGACCGATTGCGCAAGGATGGCCTTCGAGCCCATGCCGCCGACATGAATGTCACCTTTGTGGGTGACCGTGACCTGGTTGCTGAGATTGCCATCGCCGCCACCGCCGCCGATCGCCACGGAAGCGGCGCCGAACAGACCGACGGCAAACGTTCCGACAGATCCGCCATTGCCGCCACCGCCGCCGACCGACTGGGCGAGAATGCCGTGTGAGAGGGAGCCCACGGTCGTGATGTTGGTGGTGTTCTTGACCTCTACCTCGCCGGCCGCGCCGCCGGCCCCGCCTTTGCCACC
>NZ_RZQE01000074.1:0-18109 GCF_004022955.1 Mesorhizobium sp. M7A.F.Ca.US.002.01.1.1
GGATATGGTCTGTCACGGTTCTTTCCTTGTGAACGTCAGGCGGAAATCAGCGTTTTTCCGGCAGCGGCGAGGCTTTCGGCGCCATCGATGACGCGCGCCCGCAAAGCGCTGACCTCGCCGAGCAGGTTTTCGGCGAAGAAGCGGCAAAGGGGAATACGGCCTTGATCGGCAAGAGCGCCGCGCGCCAGATAGGCGCCGCCGGCGGCAAGCGAGATCAGCCTGAGATAGGGCGTCGCGCCCGCCAGCGCCTCGTCCGCCCGGCCTTCGGCCGCCAGTTTCTGCAGGAAGCGGGTCGCTTCGCTGAGATCGCCAAGTGCCGCGTCGAGAGCGTCGGCGGTGCGGCCGAAACCCTGCAGGTTCGAGGTCCGCACCGCTGCGGCCATATCAGCCAGTTCGGCGATATAACCATGCACATGGTCGCCGCCGCCGAGCGGCAGCTTGCGCATCACCAGATCGATCGCCTGAATGCCGTTGGTGCCCTCGTAGATCGGGGCGATGCGCGCATCACGATAGAAGGCGGCCGCTCCCGTCTCCTCGATGAAGCCCATGCCGCCATGAACCTGGAGGCCGAGTGAGGCAACCTCGACGCCGATATCGGTCGAGAACGCCTTTGCCAGCGGCGTCAGCAGATTGGCGCGGTCGCGCCAGTGGGCCGCCTCGTCACCGGCGGAGACACGGGCCATGTCGATGGCGTGGGCACAGGAATAGCTGATGGCGCGCGCGGTCTGGGTCAGCGCCTTCATGGTCAGCAGGTTACGCTGGACATCGGGGTGATGGACGATAGGCGCCATACCCGTGCCAGTGTAGCTCGCGGCCTTGCCCTGCCGGCGTTCATTGGCATAGGCGATCGCCTTCTGCGTTGCGGCTTCCGCGACCGCTACCCCCTGCATGCCGACACAAAGCCGCGCATTGTTCATCATCGTGAACATGCAGGCGAGGCCCTTGTTCTCCTCGCCGATCAGCCAGCCGACGGCGCCGGGCTTGGCGCCCTGGAAACCATCGCCATAGATCATGGTGCAGGTCGGCGAGGCATGGATGCCGAGCTTGTGTTCAAGTCCGGAACAGAAGACATCGTTGCGCGCGCCGAGCGCGCCATCGTCGCCGACCAGGAATTTCGGCACCAGGAACAGCGATACGCCGCGCGTGCCGGCCGGCGCATCGGGCAGCCGCGCCAGCACCAGATGGATGATGTTGTCGGTGAAGTCGTGCTCGCCATAGGTGATGAAGATTTTCTGGCCGAAGATGCGGTAGCTGCCGTCACCCACCGGCTCCGCGCGGGCGCGCAAGGCGGCGAGGTCCGAACCGGCTTGCGGCTCGGTCAGGTTCATCGTGCCCATCCACTCGCCGGAGACGAGCTTTTCGAGATACTTTGCCTTGAGGTCTGTGGAGGCGTGTTTGTCGAGCGCTTCGACAGCACCCATGGTCAGCGTCGGGCCGATGCCGAAGGCCATGGCGGCGGAGTTCCACATTTCGAGCGCGGCAACGCCAAGCATGGTCGGCAGCGCCTGGCCGCCATATTCCTCAGGCCCGGAGAGCGCGTTCCAGCCGCCATCGATCCAGCGGCGATAGAGTTCCTTCCAGCCGGGTGGTGTGGTGACGGCAGCGTCCTTCAGCACGGCACCTTGCCGATCGCCGATCGTGTAGAGCGGTGCGACCTCTTCAGTGGCGAAGCGGCCGGCCTCGCCAAGAACGGCATCGACCAGGTCATCGCCGAGATCGCCGAACCTGCCGGCATCGAGCGCCGATTTCATGCCGGCGACATGCTTGAGCGTGAAGGCGATATCCTCGACCGGTGCCCTATACATGCCGCTCACTCCTCCTGATGCATCGGCCCGCCCAACCCTAGAGCCGGTGCCGCTGCAAAACCACCCGCCGTATCAGCGGTCTCCCATCTTCTTTTTACGTAAACGTCAAATTTTGTCACGCGGATTTTGCAATCGCGGCGGCGCGTATTAAGTTCAATCCATGCCGGATCAAGTCGACCGGCGACGGATCAGAACCAGCCAACCGGAACCGCCCATGCTTGCCAGACCCGACGCCTATCGCTGCATCGAATGCGGCCTGCCCTATCGAGCGGAGGGGTTCTGCTACCATGGCGGCAGACTGGACCACGGGGCCGCCTACTGGTCGGATCGCGGCATATTATGCTCGCCGCAATGCTCACTCGCCCACCACCGCAAACGCGCCGCCGAGGGCACGCTGCGGCAAGAGCCGGCTCCGGACCCGTTTGAATTCTAGCAGCTGATGCGTCGCCAGCTTTTCTGAAGTCAGCCCCGAAAGTACTTCCTTAACCATAGCCGTTCAGGATTTGTCTTTGATCAACGGGGATTCCCTGTTTTGAAAAGGACGGCGCGTCTCCTTCGCCGCTTGAAGAGTGTCGTGCCGACGCCCTTCAAGCCATTGTTTCCTCCGCATGTCGTTGCCCCAAAACCGCTGCACACTTTTGGCCGACATGCGCTGGCGCTTCTCGCCTTGGCGGCGACGATGGCGCTGTCCACGGCGGCAAAGGCTTCGGATTTTTCCGAGCCCTGGAAGAACGCCGACCGCGGTTTGGTGGTCGATGCCTACGAATACAATTCCATCGATTGGGCCCAACTCGCCACCGACAAGCGGGTCGTCGGCTTCATCAACAAGGCCTCCGACGGCATGCCGCCGCCCTATTTCTGCCTGGGCAACGACATTGAGGTGAAGCTTTGCAAGGCGCTGTGGAAACGCCATGCGGTGACGCGCGAACTGTTCCAGACGCGCCGGGTGGTGGCCAAGGCACTCGGCCTGAAATGGGGCGCCTATCACCTTGCCCGCCCCGGCAATCCGGTCGAGCAGGCCAACAATTTCCTCGATTTCGCCGAGCCTGCGCCGGACGATCTCATGGCTCTCGACATTGAGGGCAATGATCCCTCGCAATGGATGTCGCTCGACGACGCCGAGGAGTTCGTGCGCCAGGTGCATCGGCGCATCGGCCGTTTCCCGGTGCTGTACACCAACGGCAAGACCGCCCAGTACATTGCCGACAACAGCTACCGATACCGGCTCCTGTCGCGGCTACCGCTCTGGTATGCCCGCTACACCAACGACATCGACGTGCATTTTCCGATGGGCAAGTGGCAAGGCTACGCACTGTGGCAGTTTTCGGCGCAAGCTAATTGCGGCCGTTTCCGCTGCCCTTACAGGGTTGCCGGCACGCCTAACGACATAGACGTCAATGTCGCGCCGACAGACGCCGCAACGCTGCGCGCGCAATGGCCGTTCGGCGGGCTTATCGACGTGCCGCCGGACTATCTCGCCTCCATACCGCTACCGGTTTCACGCGAGGCCGGCCTCGCCGGCAATGTCACCATCACCTATGCGTCTGTGGCCGCGCCGCCGACTTTCGAGGACATGGTCGCAGCGTTGGGGACACGCTGGTCCCGTTTCCGCGACGGCTTCCGCATGCCGGTCGTGAAGACGGTGCCCCGGAGACTGAGTTTCGGCATTGTACAATATGTCGCCTGGAAGCGGACCGAGCGGCGTTCGCCCGCACAACTCGACGCTGCCTTTGCCGCTGCCGATCCGCTCAGCACCGCTTCCACCGAACTCGATCGCGGCCAGCGGTAAGCCAACGCGGACTTCAGTTTCCCTGTTCGCGCGCCACCGCCTGCCAGCCGATATCGCGGCGGCAGAAACCGTCCGGCCAGTCGATGCGGTCGAGCGCGGCATAGGCTCGTTTCTGCGCCTCGCCGACCGTGGCGCCTGATGCCGTCACGTTGAGGACGCGGCCGCCATTGGCAACCAGCGCGCCGCCATTGATGGCGGTGCCGGCATGGAACACCTGGACGCCGTCGCTTGCCGCGTCTTCGACGCCGCGGATGACCGAGCCCTTTTCCGGCGTGCCGGGATAGCCTCTCGCCGCCATCACGACGGTCAGTGCCGCCTCGTCGCGCCAGCGCACCGAGGTGTGGGCAAGTTGGCCATCAACTGCCGCATTGAGCAGAACCAGCAGATCGTCCTTCAGCCGCATCATCAGCACCTGGCATTCCGGATCGCCGAAGCGGGTGTTGTATTCGATCAGTCTTGGCCCTTTGTCGGTGATCATCAGCCCGGCAAACAGCACGCCGGAAAAAGGCG
This sequence comes from Mesorhizobium sp. M7A.F.Ca.US.002.01.1.1, assembly GCF_004022955.1. NCBI lineage: Bacteria > Pseudomonadati > Pseudomonadota > Alphaproteobacteria > Hyphomicrobiales > Phyllobacteriaceae > Mesorhizobium > Mesorhizobium sp. M7A.F.Ca.US.002.01.1.1. Next base: position 4,105 of record NZ_RZQE01000074.1, read on the forward strand.
CGCCCAGTTCGGCCATGCCGCGCATGGTCGGCTCGATGATCTCACGCATGGTGCGCTCGACCAGTTCCGGCGTCATCACCGGTGCCGGCGAATAGGCCCCCATGCCGCCAGTGTTCGGACCGGTGTCGCCGTCGCCGACGCGCTTGTGATCCTGCGCGGTGCCGAAGGGCAGTGCGGTGGTACCGTCGCAGAGGCAGAAGAAGCTCGCCTCCTCGCCGGTCATGAATTCCTCGACCACAACTTCCGCGCCGGCGGCGCCGAAGGAACCATCGAAGCAGGCATCGAGTGCTGCCTGTGCTTCACTGAGCGTCATGGCGACGGTGACGCCCTTGCCGGCAGCGAGCCCGTCGGCCTTGATGACGATCGGCGCCCCGGTCTTTTCGACATAGGCTTTGGCCGAGGCCAGGTCACTGAAACGGCCATAGGCGGCGGTGGGGATGTTGTAGCGGGCGCAGAGGTCCTTGGTGAAACCTTTCGAGCCTTCCAGCCGTGCCGCTGCCTTGGAGGGACCGAAGACGCGGATATTTTCGGCGCGCAGATCGTCGGCAATGCCGGCGACCAGCGGGCCTTCCGGACCGACCACGACGAGGTCGATTTTTTTCTCCCGGCAGAATGCGGTGACCGCGGCGTGATCGGCGATGTCGAGCTTGACCAGTTCGGCCTCGCCGCCAATGCCCGGATTGCCGGGGGCGGCATAAAGCTTCGTCAGCAGCGGCGACGCGGCGATCTTCCAGGCGAGCGCATGTTCGCGGCCGCCGGAGCCCAGAAGAAGAACGTTCATGGCCACCTCTTGATGCCGAAATTCTGCTCTGGCGGCCATCTGATGGCGTTTTCTGCGCTTCCCGTTCTACTGCGTGCAGTAGAACTGAGCTCACGGACCAAATGTCCGCTCCGCTACGGTTCTCGAAACCACCACCATATGACTCGCCAGAGCGAATTTCGAAACAGTCTCTTGGAGACCCGCTATTGCTCTCCGGGCGACGGGTCAAGGCATCAGGGTGTTTAGATCGCAATTGCGCACGGGAACGTTATCCCCGCCGCCAATTTTCTGGCGATTCGCTAGGCGGAGAAAACCACCGGAAACCAGTCCTCGCGCAGCCTCTCGCCCGGCTGCATGCCATGGCCGTAATAGGGCGGCGAGGTACGGCCCGGCCGCTCGACATAGCGCGCATCGTCACCGACCCAGCGCAGCGACAGCGCCCGGCGCCGCGCCGCGGTCATATTGCCACGCGCGCCATGCGCGGTCCTGAAGTCGAACAGGATGGCGTCGCCCGGCTCCATTTCCCATTCGAGCACCTTCATCGAAGGGTCCTTGTCGGGATCCGGCACCGGCAGATAGTCGCCCTCGCCGGCATAGAAATTGCTATCGTCGAGCCAGCGCACCGGCAGGATCATCTTGTCCCATTTGTGCGAGCCGGCGATCAGCCGCAGCGTCGCCTCCTTCACCGGGTCGATGGGTATCCAGAAGCTCACCGTCTGTTGGCCATCGACGAAATAGTAGGGGATGTCCTGATGCCAGGGCGTCGGCTTCTGCGTGCCGGGTTCCTTCACCAGCACATGATCATGGAAGAACTGCGCGGTGCGCGATTGCATCACCGCCGCCGCAAGTTCGGCGGCGGGTGAGTCCCGTACCAGGCTGACGAATTCGGGGATGCGCTCCCAGTTGCAGTAGTCATCGAAGAAACTACCGCGACCGTTGGCTATGTCGGATGCGGTGGCGCTGCGGTTCTGCATGTTGCGTTCGATGCCTGCGGCAATCGTGTCGACCCAGCCCTTGAAGGCGCCGCGAATGCAAACAGCGCCGTCACGCTGATAGTCGGCAATCGTGGACGCGCCGATCCTGGTGGCGTCGAGGGTGGCAGTCCGGGAAGCCATGGCGTTCTCCTCTTGGAATAAAGCCACTATCGCAATATCTATTCATTCGGTAAAATAATAACTTTCGATCTGACATATAGAGTGCCTCTATGAGTGTGACTCTCACGCAGCTACGCTATCTGGTTGCCGTGGCGCGTCACGGCAGCGTCACCGGCGCGGCAAAGATGCTGAACGTCTCTCAGCCGTCGATCTCGGTGGCCATCGACGCGGTCGAAAAGAATTTCGGCCAGAAACTGTTCGTCCGCCAGCGGGGAAGCGGCGTGTCGCCGACATCGTTCGGCCGCGCCGTCGTGGCCAAGGCAAGGCAGGTTCTCACCGAAACGGAGGAACTCATCGGCCTGGGTTCAAGCAAATCGGCTGTCAGCGGCGAGTTGGTGTTGGGATGCTTCGAGGATCTGGCGCCTTTCTTCGCGCCGGCTTTGATCCGCGCCTTCTCCGAACGCTATCCGGCCGTCAAGATCGTCGTTCGCGACGAGACGTTCGAGACGCTGGGTCGACGGCTGGGTGACGCGGCCATCGATCTCGGCCTGACTTATGATCTCAGCCTGCCGACGCATTTCGCCCGCATCCTGCTGCGTGAACTTCGCCCGCACGCGCTGTTGCCGGCAGGCCATGCCCTGGCGGATCGCCCGTCGGTCAGCCTTGCCGATCTGGCCGCCTATCCGCTGATCACCACCGACCAGCCGCACAGCTGGCAGCATATGCTCGACCTGTTCCGCAGCCGCGGCCTTTCGCCTGTGGCCGACATGACGACAAGCTCGTTCGAACTGCAACGGAGCATGGTCGCCAACGGCTTCGGCGTTGCGGTCAGCTACACCCGCCCGCATGGCGACCGCAGCTATGACGGGCTGCCGCTCATCTGCAAGCCGCTGTCGGATCCGCTGCCCATGCAGCGGATCCTGCTTACCTATGACACGCATCAGCGTGTGTCGAATGCAGCGCTGGCCTTCGTCGAGGTGGCCAAGGACTGGTTCGCCACCCGCGACATCTTTGCCTCGTGAAAGGCTGACGGGCGCCGCGTCTCCGCTTGCCGCTTGACGGTTTCCGCCGCTGCTGCCACTCCATGGGCATGGAAACCATCCAGTCGAAAGCGGCCCAGGGCCGTGTCGCCGATGCGCCGAACGGCCATTGGGTCTACCGCGTGCTGCCGCGCTCGATATGGCCCTATGCGCAGCTTGCGCGGTGGGACAGGCCGATAGGCTGGCAACTGCTGCTGTGGCCGTGCTGGTGGTCGGCGGCCTTGGCGGCAAGCGCCTATCCGCGTCCCGGCGACCCGCTGCTCTCACTGCTGCCGGCGCCTTTGTATCTCGTGCTTTTCCTGGTCGGGGCCATCGCCATGCGCGGCGCCGGCTGCACCTACAACGACCTCGTCGACGAGGACATCGACAACCAGGTGGAGCGCACGCGCTCGCGACCGCTGCCGTCAGGCAAGGCGACGCGCCGGCGGGCATGGCTGTTTCTCGTCCTGCAGGCCCTGGTCGGCCTCGTCGTGCTCATCCAGTTCAACAGCTTTGCCGTCCTGCTCGGCATCTGCTCACTGGCGGTCATCGCCATATATCCGTTCATGAAGCGGATAACCAACTGGCCGCAACTGGTGCTCGGCCTTGCGTTTTCCTGGGGCGCGCTGATGGGATGGGCGGTCGAGTTCGGCGATCTCGATGGGCCTGCTGTCATGCTCTATATCGGCTCGATCCTGTGGGTGATCGGCTACGACACGATCTACGCGCACCAGGACAAGGAAGATGACGCCATTGTCGGCGTGCGCTCGACGGCACGCCTGTTCGGCGACAACACCAAGGCCTGGCTGGCCGGACTTTATGGCGGCGCGCTGATCTGCTTCGCCATCGCCTTCGCGTCGGCGCAGGCGCCGGTGGTGGCGCTGGCCGGGCTGATCGCCGCCGGCGCTCATATGGCGCGGCAGATCGCCGTGTTGGACATCGACAATCCGGACCAATGCCTGCGCCTGTTCAGGTCGAACAACCAGGTCGGCTGGCTGATCTTCCTCGGCCTGATCGGCGGCGCTGTGTGGGTGGCTCTGAAGCCGCTGGTTTAGCGGCGCTTCTTCCTTCTCCCCTTGTGGGAGAAGGTGGATTGGCGCGCAGCGCCAAGACGGTTGAGGGGTGCGTGACGGAACGCCGGCATTGCCAAGCTGGAACACCCCTCATCCGACCGAGCTTCGCTCGGCCACCTTCTCCCACAGGGGGAGAAGGAAGAACCTTCCTACTCCCGCGAAATAATCTCCTGGCCGTCGATGACCAGCCTGAGACCGAGGTCGCCAGCTCTGCGGCGAGCGAGGAAACGCGGGCGGCGCGTGTTCGAAATCCGCCCCTTGCGCCGATCCTGCGGCGGCAGCGTCTTGATGGCGGCGCCGAGTGATTCTTCCAGGGTGCGGGCAACGCCGTCCGATTCGATGAGCAGCATCGGCAGGCGGTAAGCGTCGGCCCAGGCGCGCCAGTCGGCGGCGACATCGTCGAGATCGTCGGCCACCAGCAGCGGCACCGACAGCATCGGGTCGTTGTGCAGGAGTTCCAGGGTCACCGTGACATTGCCGTCCGGATCCTCCATGGCGCGGGCGGCAACGCCGCGGAACGCATTGGAGGGCAGAACGATGATCGCGGGCAGGCCGCTCATCTCGAGCAAGCGGCGGATCACGGCGCCGCGCTGGTCGATGGTGAAGGTTACATCGCCGTAGTCGTCGCGAGTCGCGTAGCTCACCACTTGCGGCAGGCGGAATGGGTCGAGACGCATGTTGCGTCCCGCCCAGACTGGCTTCAGTCCGGTGTTCATAGAGTGGCCTTCCTGTCTGTCTCCTGAGAGCCGGTGTCCGGTTCTCTCCGGGCCGGTTTTTCCAGCCTCGTTTGTATGGAGACAGTAGCGCGGGCTCCTTACCGCCCCGCTTAAGAAAGTCGGTTAAATTTTGCTGATCTCAGGGATGGTTATCGGAATCCCACCAGCCACAAGATGTCGAAAGGATCAGATAACCTTACCCGGATTCATGATGCCGGCCGGATCGAAAGCGGCCTTCACCCTTCGCATCAGATCGATCGCCATCGGCGGCGCGGTGGCGATCAGCTCGTCGCGCTTCAACTGGCCGATGCCATGCTCGGCCGAGATCGAACCGTGCAGGCTGCGCACCACATCGTGCACCGCCTTGTTCATGGGGTGATAGAGAGCGAGGAACGCCTCATCGTCGCCGTCGACGGGCCGGGAAATGTTGTAGTGGAGATTGCCGTCGCCCATATGGCCGAAGCAGACCACGCGCGCGCCGGCGCTCACCGACGCCACCGCGCCGGCGGCTTCTTCGATGAAACGCGGGATCGAGGCAATAGGCACCGAAATGTCGTGCTTGATCGAGGCGCCCTCCGGTTTCTGCGCCTCGGGCAGCAACTCACGGAAATTCCAGAAGGCATCGCCCTGCGCGAGACTCGCGGCAATGACGGCGTCGCCGACGAATTCCTGTTCGAGGCCAGCCGACAGCACATCCTCGATCAACGCTCTCGAATCTTCCGACGAACGGCCTGATGAAATCTGCATCAGCACGTACCACGGCCAGTCCTCGATCAGCGGCCGCACCACACCCTGGGCATGCGCCAGGGTGAAATCATATGGCCGCCTGCCGATCAGTTCGAAAGCGGTGAGTGCTGCCCCGGCACGGTCCATGGCCAGGCCGAACAGCGAAAGTGCCGCCTCGGGCGACGACAGGCCGACGAAGGCGACTTCGCGCCCCTTCGGTTTCGGGAACAGTTTCAGCACGGCGGCGGTGATGACGCCGAGCGTGCCTTCGGCCCCGACGAACAGGTTTTTCAGATCGTAGCCGGTGTTGTCCTTCTTCAGCTTGCGCAGGTCGTCGAACACCTCGCCGGTCGGCAGCACCACCTCGACACCGAGGCAAAGTTCACGCGCATTGCCGTAGGCAAGCACGCCGGTGCCGCCGGCATTGGAGGAAAGATTGCCCCCGATCTGGCAGGAGCCTTGCGCGGCCAGCGACAGCGGGAACAGCCGGTCGGCGGCGTCGGCTGCCTCCTGCAGCGTCTGCAGGATGACACCGGCTTCTACTGTTACGGTGTTGGACTGCACATCGATCTCGCGGATGCGGTTCAGCCGCGACAGCGACAGGACGATTTCGCGCCCGGACCTGTCCGGCACCTGCGCGCCGACCAGCCCGGTGTTGCCGCTTTGCGGCACGATCGGCGTTCCCGTCTCGGTCGCCAGCCGCATGATCCGGCTGACCTCGTCGACGCTGCCCGGCCGCAGCACCAGCGACGTCGCGCCGTGCCAAAGCCCACGTCGCTCAATGAGGTAGGGCGCGATGTCCTGCTGATCACGCAGTGCATATTTGTCGCCGACGATCGCCGTGAAGCGATCGATGAGGGCGGGATCGAGTGTCTTTGTGATTTCGATCATGGGGGAAACTATGTTGCGGGTTGCGTGATGTCACGAGGGGCGGCTGCACGCGACAGCCGATCGTTGATCGCTTCGCCGAGCCCGTCGCAGGGAATAGGCTCGACGGCGATGGTGCGCGCGCCGCTGCGGTCGAGTGCCTGCATATAGGCGAACAGATTGCTCGCCGCTTCGCGCAGGTCCCCGGTTTCGGACAAATTGAGGAAGGCTTCGGCGCGGCGCCAGCCGTCCGCCCGTTGGCTGCCGAAGCCGAGCAAAGCCTCGCCCTCGCCGACCGTGCCGGCATTGAGCCGCATCGCGGCACCTGGCGCATAGTGCGAGGCAAGCATGCCCGGCGCCTCGATACTGGCGGTGCCGCCGCGCAACAATTCTATGCCGATGGCCGCCTCGATCTCCTCGGCGGCGATGCCGCCGGGCCTCAGCAGCCGCATTCTTTCCCCCTCGGCCTTGAGAATCGTCGATTCCAGCCCGACCGGGGTCGCGCCGCCATCGACCACCAGCTTTATCCGCGCACCGAGATCGGCTGCCACCGCTTGCGCGGTCGTTGCGCTGATCCTGCCGGATGAATTGGCGCTGGGCGCGGCAAGCGGGCGGCCGAGCCTGGCGATCAGATCGCCGCCAAAGCCCCTCGGCATGCGCAAGGCGATTGTATCGAGCCCGGCGGTGACCAGCGGATGGATGCCGTTGCCGGGCCGTTGCGGCAGCACCAGCGTCAGCGGACCGGGCCAGAACGCGCGCGCGAGTTTCTTCGACAGCGGATCGAACAGCGCGAGGCGCTCGGCCATCGCCATGTCGGCGACATGGGCGATCAGCGGGTTGAAGCGCGGCCGCCCCTTGGCTTCGAAGATGCGCGCGACGCCGATGCCGTTGGTCGCGTCGCCGGCCAGCCCGTAGACGGTTTCCGTCGGGATGGCGACGACATCGCCCTCCCTGAGCAGCGCCAGCGCCCGCTCCAGCGCCTCGCCCGAGCCAAGTATTTCAGCCACTCTCGTCACCTCACAGATGCGGGGTGCGTAGTACGATGGCGGCCATTGGGCAAGTCGGCTGTTGGGTAACCGTTTGTTGGCGAGCAGGAGCATTGGCGATTTATCAATCCCTAAAATGCTATGTTTCCACGAAAGCCGGCATCAATTCCGGCCTGCTATCGAACAGCTTCTGGGCAAAGGGGCGATATCGGTGTCTGCGCGTATCCTGCTGGGTATCATTCTTGCTGTTGCGGCCGGCGAAGCCCAGGCATCATCCCTGGTTTTTCCAGGCACGCCATCCTCCACACCGTCGATCGTCAGGATCGGCGCTCCCAACCAGCCTGGAACCGTCGATGCGGTCAACACCAGCGATGCGCGGTCGGTGATGGCAGTAGGGGAAGCGCCGCCCGACGTCACCGATGAAAAGGTAGCGGCGATCCCGGACAAGCCCGCGACCGGACACGGCTTCCAGCCAGGCCCGATGGTCATCCGTGGCGGCGTTACCGGTCCCGATTTCCCGGCACCCGCGCCAACCGCTGCACCAGCGACCGGTGCCGCGCCGGCCGCTGGCACCGCGCCGGCAACGGCCACCGCTTCCGCTGCCCCCTCAGGAAACGCCGAGAACCAACCCGCCCCGCCGAGCGCTCCGGCCCCGGCAGCAGGGCAGCGCATGCCTCCCAACGGCTACACCAAGTAGCCCCGCCTCAAAGACAGCCGACATCGAAGGCGTGACTTGACGGCGATCTGGCGCCCGGCGCACGATTGCCAAACAAACTCGGTTTCGGCTTATTTCAGCCGCCAGACGCCATCGCCTGTATTTCGTCAGGCGGTTCTGGCAGACGGGATTTCATCGCTAAGGGGTAAAGGGGGAAAGCATGAGAAAATCTGGAATCGTGACCGGAGCAGGCCTATTGCTGGCGTCACTGCTTGGCGTCGTCGCGGCTCATGCCGACGACATGCTGGGATCCTATGTCGCGCGCATTTCCGATCGCGACCATCAGGCGAGTGACGGCTATGCGCTGGACAATGCCGCGCAGATGGTGCGGCAGGACCGCGCCAACTGGCACAAATTCCACCGCCGTGACAGCGACGACGAGGCTGATGGCTGGTTCAGGACCAACGACCAGCGCGCCGACCTGCAGCGCATGCTGGAACGCGGCGGCGCGATGAGTTCCTCGACCAAGCGCGCCATCGTCAATGGCGAACCGCTGATCCAGGTCGACGTCTACGAAAACAGCGTGCGCGTCAGCATTCTCGAGAACTGACGGGCCGTCGCCGGGGCGGCTGACAGTCGGCTTCGGGGACGGCTGATAGGAAAAGGCGGCGCCTCGGCGCCGCCTTGCCATCGATAGACTCGGCGGCTGAAAAGATCAGGCCGCTTCTTCCTTGTCGTCGTCGTCTTCTTCTTCGGACTCGTCGCCTTCAGCCTTCACGCTGTCCTCGGCGTCGTCTTCGTCCTCGTCTTCATCTTCGTCGTCATCCGAGAGCGTGGCAGCTTCGGTGGACTCTTCGCCTTCTTCATCGTCGCCGTCTTCGTCGTCATCAGACAGGTCAGCGGCTTCGATCGCTGCGGCGGCGGCATGATCGAGAATAGTTTCGGAAGCGGATTCAAGCGCCTCGGCGGGAGTTTCTTCTGTCACTTCGATTTCGTGATCGGAATTCATGGAAGTCTCCGTGGGGTTGGGGAACATGTCCCTTTTGCCACGGAGAGATCATCGCCATATGACTGTAAGCCGGCTCGAACGGCCGGTAGCAGAGAATATTTTCTTCGCCTTAACCTGCGATCCTGGAGAAATCCGCGACCTGACCGGTGGCCGTGCGGATGCGGGCGAGCAGCGCCAGGCGGTTGGCACGCACCGCCTGATCCTCATCGTTTACAAGAACATGCTCAAAGAATGAATCAACCGGCTCGCGCAACACGCTAAGCGCCAGCAAGGCGCCGGAAAAATCATCGTTTTGAATCGCTTCGCCGGCTTGCTTCTCAGCCTGGTTCACCGCCGCAAACAGCGATTTCTCGGTATCCGCGCGAAACAGCGCCGGCTCAACGGTTTCGGCGACCGCCGTTTTCTTTTTCTCCTCGGCAGCCAGAATGTTGGCCGCGCGCTTGGTGCCGGCGAGCAGGTTCTTGCCGTCCTCGGTGTCGAGGAAGGAGCCGAGCGCCTCGACGCGGCGCACGATCTGCAAGAGGTCGTCGGACTGCGGCGTGATGACGGCATCGATGAGATCGTGCCGGGCGCCCTGATCGCGGAGGTAGACTTTCAGGCGGTCGTGGAAGAAGGACAGAAGGTCAGACGCTTTCCCGACGATGGCTGCCAGCGCCAGTCGAATATCATTCTCGACCAATATTCTAACCACACCCAGCGCCGCTCTACGCAGCGCATAGGGATCCTTCGACCCAGTCGGCTTTTCGTCGATTGCCCAGAAACCGACCAGCATGTCGAGCTTATCGGCAAGCGCCACTGTGATCGAAACCGGATCGCCCGGTACATAATCGGACGGACCTTGCGGCTTGTAGTGCTCTTCGATGGCTGCGGCCACGGACGAGTGCTCGCCCTGAAGCAGCGCATATTTGCGGCCCATGGCGCCTTGCAGTTCCGGGAACTCGCCGACGACTTCGGTGGTGAGGTCGGCCTTGGCCAGGACAGCGGCGCGGCCGACCAACGCGGGATCGGCGCCGACGATCGGAGCCAGTTCTTCCGCCAATCGCTTGATCCGCTCCACCCGTTCGCCCTGCGTGCCGAGCTTGGCGTGGAAAGTCACGCCGAGATGGTCGAGGCGGGCCATGCGCTGGTCGAGCGGCTTCTTGAGATCAAGCCCGAATTTTTCCGCCGATGCCTCGAGCTCAGCCAGGTCAGGCAAATCGCCCTGGTCGGTCGTCCAGAAATAAAGCGCGTCGGACAGGCGGGCGCGCACCACCTTGCCGTTGCCGTGGGCGATCTCCTTGCCGCCATCCCTGGCTTCGATGTTGGCGGTTAGAATGAAGCGATTGGAAAGCGCGTCGTCGACACCCTGCGGCCGCGTCACAAAGCACTTCTGGTTGGCGCGGATGGTCAGTCGTATCACCTCGGCTGGAATGGCGAGGAATGCCTCCTCGAACTCGCCCATCAGCACGACAGGCCATTCGACCAGTCCGGACACCTCCTCCAGCAACCCTTCGTCCTCGACCAGATCAAGCCCGTTGGCGAAGGCGAGATTGCGGGCATCGGCAAGGATGATCTCCTTGCGGCGGTCGGCATCGAGCACGACCTTGGCCGCTTCCAGTTTGGAAACATAGTCGTCGAAGCGGCGCACCGTGATCGCATCAGGCGCATGAAAACGGTGGCCATAGGTGATGTTGCCGGAGCGGATGCCGTCGATCTCGAAATCGACCACGACAGGCTCCTCGGTCTCCGGGCCGAAGGTGCACAGGATCGATTGCAGCGGGCGCACCCAGCGCAATGAACCGGGCTTGGCCGAGGCCGGCCCCCAGCGCATCGATTTCGGCCACGGGAAATTGCGGATGATATCAGGCACCAGGTCCGCGATGATCTGTTCGGCCGCCCTGCCCGGCTTCGAAATGTGGGCGACATAAAAATCGCCCTTCTTCGGATCGGAATGGACATGCGCCTCGGCGATCGAGGAAAGTCCGGCCTTGCGCAGGAAGCCCTGGACCGCCTGTTCGGGCGCCGATGTCGAAGGCCCCTTGATCTCTTCGTTTATATCCTTCGAGCGCGCGGTGAGACCCCTGATGTCGAGGGTCAGCCGCCGCGGCGTCCAGTACTCGCGCGCCGCCTCATAGGTCAGCCCCGCCTCGACCAGGCCGTCAGTCAGCATCTTCCTGAGATCGCCAGCCGCCTTGCGCTGCATGCGGGCGGGAATCTCTTCCGAGCGGAGTTCTAGAAGCAGGTCAGGCATGGATGGGGCTCACGCGGCAAAATGGTCCGGGCGGGGGCATAGCAACTCGGCTGGCCGCTGTCACCCTTTCCGCACGGGGATCGCCGATTTGCGCCCGTTTCCAGAAATTTTGGCCGCCCTGTCGGGACGAGACCGCGCCACCCGTCCTTGGATCAAAGATTTCCATGAACCGAACGCAGCGCTGAAGCGACCCACGCTCAGGCAGGGAACATTTGGCTCAACGACCATGAAAACGGCATCCAGACTTCTGCAGATCCTCGCACTCGGCGCCTGCTTCACCGCGCAGGCTCACGGTGCCTTCTCGATGCCGGGCGTTCGACAGGCATTGCGCACAATCGACGGTGCCAGCAGCCAGAACATATTGCCGATCAAAGTTTCCTTCGAGATGACGAAGCGGGCCTGAGACTCAGGCCGCCAGGCCACCCGCCTGCGTCTTCAAAAACGCCTCACCGCAGGCCTTCGCCAGATTGCGCACCCGCAGGATGTAGCTCTGTCGTTCCGTGACCGAAATCACGCCGCGCGCGTCAAGCAGGTTGAAGACATGGCTGGCCTTGATGCACTGATCATAGGCCGGGAAAACCATGCGGTGCATCGGCAGATTGTCGTTCGATGCCGGCGCGCCGGCATCGAGCAGCGCCTTGCATTCGGTCTCGGCGTCCTCGAAGTGGCGCAGAAGCATCGCCGTGTTGGCGTGTTCGAAATTGTGGCGCGAATATTCCTGCTCGGCCTGCAGGAAGACATCGCCATAGGTGACTTTGTCGGCGCCTTCCCGGCCGTTGAAGTTGAGGTCGTAGACATTGTCGACGCCCTGCACATACATGGCCAGCCGCTCCAGCCCGTAGGTGAGTTCGCCGGCCACCGGCGCGCATTCGATACCGCAGACCTGCTGGAAATAGGTGAACTGCGAGACTTCCATGCCGTCGCACCAGCATTCCCAGCCGAGACCCCAGGCGCCCAGCGTCGGGCTTTCCCAATCATCCTCGACGAAGCGGATGTCGTGCAGCAGCGGATCGACGCCGATCGCCGCCAGCGAGCCGAGATAGAGTTCCTGCAAGTTGGGCGGGTTCGGCTTCAGGATCACCTGGTACTGGTAATAATGCTGCAGCCGGTTCGGGTTCTCGCCATAACGCCCGTCCTTGGGGCGGCGCGAGGGCTGGACATAGGCAGCGTTCCAGCGTTTCGGGCCGAGCGCGCGCAGCGTCGTTGCCGGATGAAAAGTGCCGGCGCCGACTTCCATGTCGTAGGGTTGCAGGATGACGCAGCCATAGGCCGCCCAATAGTTGTGCAAGGTCAGGATCAGCCCCTGGAACGAGCGGCTGGGATGCATATGGGCGGGGATTTCAATTGTCACGGGTGGCCTCGACAGCACAGGCTAGCTTGCCGGCACGTCCTAGAGACACGGCGGCGAAGCGTCAAGCAAAGCACGCCGATGCGGTCGCGCCGACATTATGGACAATGTTGAGAGCTTTGCAGGGGCTGGCCCATTGCCCATCTCTCGGGCCTGCGCTCTGTTCGCCTGTGCAGCAACGACAACAGGTTCCAGCCATGCCCAGCCCGATCGTCATCCGCCCCGTTGCGCGACAGGATTTCGAGCAATGGCTGCCGCTGTGGGACGGCTACAATGCATTTTATGGCCGCTCGGGCGAAACGGCCCTGCCGGGTGAGATTACCCAGATGACATGGTCGCGTTTCTTCGATGCCTATGAGCCGGTCCACGCGCTGGTGGCCGAAAGCGAGGGACGGCTTTTCGGCCTCGTGCATTATCTCTTCCATCGCAGCACAACGGCGATCGCGCCGAATTGTTATCTGCAGGACCTTTTCACCACGCAGGCATCGCGTGGCAAAGGCATCGGACGGGCGCTGATCGAGGGCGTCTACGAGCGCGCCCGGGCAGCCGGTTCAGGCCGGGTATACTGGCTGACGCATGAGACCAATCACACGGCAATGAAGCTTTACGACAAGGTCGCCGAACACTCCGGCTTTGTCGTCTATCGCAAGCTCTTCTGAGGCAGCCAGCCGGATACGCGGTTCAAACGAAAACGGGACCCTGAAAAGAGCCCCGTTTGCGTTGAATTCAAATGGCTGACTTCATCCCTTCGGGGCGGGCACCGGCTCCGGCTTGACCTTCGGGGTCTCCTGCGCCGTGTTGGATTCGATCGGCGGCAGGCCCTTCATCAGCTTCTGCTGCAAGTTGGCCAGCACATCGGGATCCGGCTTCAGGTCGCGAGCCTGATTCCACTGGAAGGTGGCTTCCAGCTTGCGGCCGACGCGCCAGTAGGCATCGCCCAGGTGGTCGTTGAGAACCGGATCTTCCGGCTTCAGCGACACGGCGCGTTCCATTTCGCGCACCGCGTCATCGAACCTGCCGAGGCGGAAATAGGCCCAACCCAGCGAATCGACGATGTAACCGTCGCTCGGCCTGAGGTCGACGGCCTTTTGAATCATCGCCAGCCCTTCCTTGAGATTCATGTTCATGTCGACCCAGGAATAGCCGAGATAATTCAGCACCTGCGGCTGGTCGGGGAACAGTTCCAGCGCCTTGCGGAAGTTCGGCTCGGCCTTGGGCCATTCCTTCAGGCGCTCATAGGCGATGCCGCGCTGGTAGAAGATGTTCCAGTTGGCTGCGGTCGGCGTCTTCAGCGCCTCGACAGCCTTGTCGTAGAGTGTGGCGGCCGAACGGAAATCCTCCTTCGAGGAATAGACGCCACCGAGCGCCAGATAGGCGCGCATGTCATTGGGATGGGCGTCGACGAAAGCCTTCAGATGAGCGATCGCTTCTTCGTGACGGTCGAGATCGGCAAGGTTGAGGCCGAGCTGCAGGTCCGAAAGCTCCTTCAGCGGCGAACCGGCGGGGGTCCGGCGATAGAGCG